>JBHWOV010000122.1:0-9554 GCA_043424535.1 Aerococcaceae bacterium | reverse complement strand
TATAAGAAATAATGATCATTAATTTTACCAATATCTACTGGCTTTGTTTGTGTCAGGTCTAGTAAGTCAATCGCATCATTTAAATCCGTCGCATTATCTAAACTTCGAATGTAAGTATTATTCGTCCCCCCAGGCAAGAGTCCTAATTTAGGTCGGTACGATTCTCCTGCAATGCCATTAATGACTTCATTTAACGTGCCGTCTCCTCCAATAACAAATAAACTATCAACCTTATCAGAGCAAGCTTGTTTAGCAAATTTTGCCGCCTCACCTGTTTCATTTGTTTTCATTATGATGACTTGCTCGAAATATTTGTCTAATTTATCTTTTAGTTGATTGATATATTGGGGGGCAATCCCGTCACCAGCATTAGGATTGATAATTATGATTGCTTGTGTCATTTCTTCACCTCTCGAATTTTAAATAATGAAAATACTTGCAAAAGTTAAAACATTTGCAAGTATTTTAGTGTTTATAATTGGGACTTCACTTTACCTGGCCACTCATCCATGCCGCCTTTTAGAATATTGATATTTTCTTTAGCATAGCCATTTTTCTTTAGCACATGTGCTGCCCGACTTAAAGTATAATTTCCATGTCCATAAAGATAAACTGGTTTATCTCGTCGTATTTCCGGATATCTTTGTCCAAATTGTGAATAGGGTATATTTCTAGCCCCTAATATATGTTTAGCACGAAATTCCGGTTCTTCTCTTACATCGATGACTTGTACTTTTCTTATAATTGGCATCAACTCATAAGCCTCAACTGTGTTGGCAGATTGACGTCGCATAATATAAAGAACAAATTCATATAATGCATAAATAAGTAAAATAACACCGATAGTAATAATGATTGTATTTAACAAACGTACTCCTCAATTCTATTTTGATAATCCATTATTGACAATTTGTGCAGCACCATAAATACCTGCATCATTTCCCAATTCTGCAAGAACAATTTTAGTAGAATCTTTAATTTGCGAGAAAGAATATTTTTTAAATAAATGTTCCACGCGTTCTCTTAAAAATTCACCCGAAGCAGAAACACCACCACCAATAATGATTTTGGCTGGATTTAAAGTATTAGCGATGTGTGATAATGCGCGTGCTAAATAATCAGAATATAAATCAACAATCATCATCGCATAAGGATCCTGATGCTCTTCAGCTTGTTTAAAAATAAAATAAGATGACAATGATTCCTGATTATTTACCGCATCTTTCAATACACTATCGCCGATAAATGATGACACATGATGTTTCGCCAAATTAACTGCTCCTGTTGCGGAAGCTACCGTTTCTAAACATCCTAATTTCCCACAAGTACATGGAATGGGATCATCGAATTCGATTGTCATATGCCCAATTTCTCCAGCAGCTTGATTTACACCATGAACCAGGTGCCCATCAATAACAACACCACCACCAACACCAGTTCCTAAAGTAACCATCACTACATTAGCAGCTTGATCTCCTGCACCTTGCCATTGTTCACCTAATGCCGCTACATTTGCATCATTGTCCATAAAGAAAGGAACGTCAAAAGCATCATTAAAGTGTTTTGAAACAGGTTGAGCTTTATCCCAATTTAAATTGTATGCTGCTTCTACGGTACCGGCTTGTTGATTAATCGTTCCTGGTGTCCCCAAACCTATTCCCTTAAGCTGATTTTGTGAAATATTTTCTCTATTTAAGAAATTTTCGATAGAACTGATAATATTAGGAATAACTAAAGTTCCATCCTCAGAAATATCTGTTGGAACAGACCATTTATCGATCATTTTAGCATCATTGTCAATTAATGCAATTTTAGCTGATGTGCCACCTAAATCAATAGCTATAATATATTCGCGCATCATAAAACGCCTCCTAAACTAAATCCTCTTGAATAAAATCCATACCAAACAAATAATCCGAATAAAATAAAGACACTCACTAAAGCTAATATACGATATAATCGCTTACTATTTGAAGCAATCGGAGTTTCGATTGCATAGGTGATCAAGGCTCCAAATAATGCACCGCCAATATGCCCGAAATTATCGACCCCTTGATTAACAAGCCCTAATACGATATTGAAGGCGAGAACAAATCCCATGGACCAAGCTCTTGATTTCAAATAATGATTATCTGGATATATAGATGATAATGTTAGCATGGCTGTAAACATTCCGAATAAAGCCGTACTAGCGCCTGCAGAAACATTGTCATTGAATGCAAATGACAATACATTGCCACCGATAGCGGATACAAAATATAATATTAAGAATCTAAAACTTCCCATAATCGGCTCTATTTCAATACCTAAAAAGTAAAGCACGATCATATTCATCAGAAGATGTGTACCACCGATATGTATGAAAGCTGCGGTAATTAAGCGATACCATTCTTGATTATAAATAATGAATGGTGCAAAATTTGCGCCAGCTTTAAGAAGTGGCTCCACTTCTGTCGTCGTTCCAAAACGAATCATCATCCACAAATAAACTACTAAATTAATACCTACTAAAATTGTCGTTACCAACGTTTTATTCCATATAAATAAAGATTTTATTTTATTCATATCGGCTCCTTTGGTGTGATTATTTTGTCTATTAGCACATCATGTTCTTCTATCGGCCAGTTGGCTTGTTCAAAAAGTTGAAATGGGAAAGCTTGTGCAATCGTGAACCCATTATACCCTTCCAAATACCGGTCATAAAAGCCACCCCCAAAACCAACACGATGGCCGTTTTTTGAAAAAGCAACACCAGGCACAATGATTAAATCAATATGTTCTTTTTTTATAACTTTTTGTGATTCTAAGGGTTCTTGAATTCCTTTATATGCTTCTTCCAATAAATCACCATCCTGATATTGATGGAATTTCATTGCTTTATTAGGATACATTCGTGGCAAAAACACCTGATAATGATTAGCTAACAATCGTTTCATTAACTGATGCGTATCTATTTCTGGATCAAAGCTGTAAGAAATCGCAATGGTATTAAAAGAGTTTTCATCAATTAAATCGATGATTTGTCGATGTAAAGCTTCTTCATATTGTTTTCTTTTTGCTGAATTTAATTCATGCATTTGATCAAGGACCTGAGTCCTGATAGTCTTTTTTGATAGCATAATAACCTCTCTAATAGACAATCTTTTTATAATTGTAGCATACTTTTAGACAGAACATCTATTCAAATAAAAAAACTCGGCAATGCCGAGTTCGTTCAAAATTATTTTTTAACTTCACGGTGTAGAGTTACTTTACGATCACGTGGGCAATATTTTTTCTTTTCCAAACGATCTGGATTATTACGACGGTTTTTGTTCGTCAAATAATTACGTTCGCCACACTCTGTACACTCTAAATTGATATTTACACGCATGTGTATCCCTCCATATCTCAGATTAATCTGTCTATTCAGACAATACTTGAATATTGTAACATGTGTAATGTAAGAAAGCCAGTTTTTTATTTATTTTACTTTGTCATCTATCTTCATAAAAAATTCTTAGTTTTGTTGTCAGAACTTAATACTGTAATCTTTGATTATTACCTGAATTCTGATAAAATTAGTCTAGTAGTAAATTTTAGGAAGAGGTGGATTCAATGAATCTATGGTGGGTAGTAATTGGTTTATTTATTATTGCCATTATTTTACTTGTTATTTCAATGTTCACTGATGATAGTTCAGACGAAGAGCTAGAAGATAAATTCGATCGTTATGTGGAAGAACAATCACAGGAGCTATTTTCTATAAAAACACGTATTTCAGAACTAGAAAATACTGTTTTTGATCAAACAAGTGACTCAAATAATACGGAAACAACATTTGTTTCTGAAAATGATACAGAAGTTATTGAAAACATTGACGATATTGACGATGATATTCGTGAAGCTGTGATTAATGACTATGCCCAAGGATATACAATGCATGAAATAAGTAATCATGTTGGTATTTCTACTAATACAGTACAAGCAATTATCGATGATTATATCGAAAGTCGCTAAGAAAGGACGATAAATATGAATAAAAGATCAGTACGCTCTTTGGGTATTGGCTTTCTCTTATCGGGTGTCTTAGTAGGTGCCTATAATTATTTAAGTCCAAATAGCACTCAAACAGTTGATAATCCCGATTCAGAAGTACTCGCTTCATTAGAATCAGAAAACAATGATTTAAAATCTCAAAATGTATCTTTAAATGACGAAGTAGCTGTCTTAAAAGAATCGTCTATCTCAAATGATTCAAGTAGCCAATCAAGTTCAGGTAGTCAATCTGCCAATGATGATGAATCAGACGAATCAAATGAATCTTCAAACAATGAAAATGACAATCAAGATGCCGACAACAATGAAAGCGTCGAAACAACAGAGAATGGATTGGCAGCACCAGATGAAGCAGGAACTTTTACTGTTGAGGAAGGCGCAACTACAAGTGAGATTGCTCAACAATTAGAAGATGCCGGATATATTGCTTCAGCGGATGATCTCATTAATTTAATTGAAGAATGGGGTCTAGAATCTGTGATTGTCGCAGATGATTATTCACTAAATAGTGATATGAGTATTCATGATATAGCTAATATCATCACTCAAGGAGCATATTATTATTATTAATTTTAGAACCATCCTCCGGGATGGTTTATTTATGTTTTTAAATCGATTACATTGCAAGCAGACTTATGACAAAAACTGATCGAATGTACTATAATATGATGTATAAAATATGTCCAAATACACTTCGGACTTGTAGGAGTTTTATTATGAAATATTTATTTAAAAAAGAAGATATCCAATTATTATGGCAGTCTACTGTTGGTCTTGAAAGAGAGACTGTCCGTATCAATCACGATGGCACCATGTCTGAATATCCTCACTCCAATCAATGGGGCCAAAGAGGATATCATCCTTATATTTTAACAGACTTTGCTGAAGCACAACTTGAATTGATTACTCCCCCCTGTTCTAATAGCGAAGCAATCCAAAATTGGTTAAAAGCTACGCATCAAATTGTCGCAACAACGAATGATGAGTTAGATGAATTACTTTGGCCTTTCTCCACACCTGCCTATATACCAGAAGATAGAGAAAATATTAAAGTCGCCCAATTATCTGATCCGGATGAAGTCGCCTACCGGGAACATTTAGGTGTCTATTATGGTAAAGACGTGCAATTGATCTCAGGTATTCATTATAATATTGAAATGAATCCAGAAATTATGGATCAGCGCATTAAAGAAAAAATGATGAATGAACAATTACCATATACAGATGAATCTTTTAAAGAAATCAAATCAGCATATTATGTTGAAATTGGACGACGGTATTTACGCTATCGTTGGCTACTCACTTATTTATTAGGTGCTTCGCCCTATGTCGCAGAAAATTATGGAACGAAACTTTATGGAAAACCAGAACAACAAGGTGTACGAACATTGAGACAAAGCCGCTATGGTTATCGTAATCATCCGAATGTCCAAGTTTCATACGATTCACTTGAAGCGTTTGTCCAAGATATTGAAAAATATGTTGAAACAGATTATTTAATGTTGGAAAAAGAATTTTATTCGGATGTCCGCTTTAGACGAGGCGCTCCACTACGAAAAATGTTAGAGGACGGCATCGATTATATTGAACTTCGAAACTTCGATTTGAATCCATTCCATCCAAACGGCATGGCTACAGAAGATATGGATTTTGTGAAATTATTTATTCTCGCCCTACTTTATATTGAAGAAGATACAAATACAGAAGATGTGATGTATGGTCACGAGTTAAATCAAAAAGTCGCCGAAGAAGATGCATTATTACCTTGTTCAGAGCCAACAGAAGCATATTGGTTACTAGATTTGATGACTGATGTTGCTAAACATCTCCCTAATCATGACTATTTAATAGATTTAATTGAAGAAAAACGTCAACAAATCGAACAACCAGAATTAACAATTGCTGGTCGTTTAGTCAAAGAAATCGAACAAGCACCGAGTTTCTTAGAATATGGTTTATCCTTAGCACGAGATTATCAAGAAATATATTTAAAAGATAATTACTCACTGCATGGATTTGAAGCCTTTGAATTATCTACTCAAGATGTGTTGAGAGAAGCCATACGATTAGGAATTAAAGTTGATATTCTTGATATTAAAGATAATTTTGTTCAATTGAGCTTTAAAGACCAAGTTGAAAATGTTAGAAATGGAAATATGACCCGTTTAGACAATTTGGTTTCTTATTTTATGATGGAAAATAAAGTCGTCACGAAAAAATTATTGAGTGAAGAGCATATTTCTGTACCTCAGGGTTATGATTTTAATGACATTGACGAAGCATTAAATCATTATCCTTTAATTGAAGGAAAAGCCATTGTTGTCAAACCTAAAAATACAAATTATGGCATTGGCATCACTATTTTTGATGACTCAGTGTCACAATCTGATTATGAAGAAGCGATTAAATTTGCTTTCGAAAAAGATTCAACTGTAATCGTTGAAGAATTTATCGAAGGAACAGAATTACGTTTTTATATCCAAGACCACAAAGTATTAGGCATTGTCGAAAGACAACCCGCTTTCATTATCGCTGATGGTAAACATACAATCGATGAACTCATCGATATTGAAAATCAACATCCTTTACGTGGTAAAGCACACTTTGCACCTCTAACTTGGATTAGTAAGGGTCATGAGGAAAAAGTGCTCTTAACAAACCAAGGAATGGATTTTGATACGGTCCCAGAAAAAGATCAAAAAATATTTCTACGATCTAATTCAAATATTTCAACCGGTGGTATCTCAATCGATCGTACGGATGAAGTCCATCCAGATTATATCGAACAAGCACAAGCAGCATCACGCGCTTTGGATGCGTATTTCTGCGGTGTCGATATGATTGTGCAAGATTGGACACAACCTATTTCAGAAAATAATCAATATGGGATTATTGAAGCGAATTTCAACCCAATGATTACATTGCATCGTTATCCTGGTGTGGGAACGCAACGCCCTATTGGACGGTCAGTTATTCATGGACTATTCCCTGAATTAGCAAAAATTGACCCTTTAAATGATGCGGAAACATATTCGCATGAATCATAATCATCAGATTTTTCTGCATAGATAATAAATAGCCCTCAAGTTTTTTACTTGAGGGCTATTTACTTATTAAAATTCTTGATATGTTGCAGGGTTTTGATCTTTTCGTCTACCGTCTTCTTGTGTGAGTGCATTGATTTCTTTCATATGATCTTCACTAATCACAAAATCGAAGACATCCAAATTATTTTTTTGTCTTTGCACATTCGCTGATTTTGGAATCGGTAAGATGCCTCTTTGTAAATGCCAGCGATTGATTAATTGCGCAACACTGACATCATAAGCATTTGCAATGTCACGAAGTGTTGAATTTGCGAAGATATCACCACGCCCAAAAGGACTCCATGCTTGAATTTGAATATCTTTTTCTTGATGGAATGATAAAACTTCTTCCTGATTGAATGATGGATGCAATTCTAATTGATTAACAACAGGTTTTACACCCGTTTCTTGTTCCAAACGTTCAATATGTTCAGGAAGGAAATTACTCGTTCCAATCGAGCGAATGAGACCTGCTTTTTGAGCAGCAATTAATGCTTGCCATGCTTCAACATATTTATCTTCAATTGGATTTGGCCAATGGATCAAATATAAATCAATATAGTCGACATTCAAGCGCATCATCGATTCTTGTATCGCTATGAGTGCATCGTCATATCCATGATATCGTCCAGGTAATTTAGATGTGATCGTTAATTGGTCTCGCGGCACAGAACTATTTTTAATTGCACGTCCCACGGCACCTTCATTTTCATAATTATAGGCTGTATCTAACAAGCGATAACCATTTTGAATAGCAGCTTCAATTGAGCGAACACCTGGAGTTCCTTTCAATTGATATGTTCCCAAGCCAATTTTTGGTATAGAGTAACCATCACTTAATATATAATTTCTCATTTTATACCTCCGTAATTATTCATTTGCTTCTTGCTCTGCATTAATTAAGTCCGCACTTTCTTGAAATGCATCTTTTAATTGTGTTAACGTTTTAAGCGTTTTTTTGATGTCTTTCTTCTTTAGATTGATCGAATCTACCACATTTAAATGGAAATTTGTATAATAAACTTCCAATAATTCTTTTCCGGCATTTGTAGCCTTGATATAAGTAACGCGCTTGTCTTCAGGCAATGTCTGTCTCTCCAATAAATCCATTTCCTCCATCTCATTAACAAGAGCAGTAACATTGGGAGATGCTATCCCTAACTCTTCTGAAATGTCTGTAATTCTTAACGATCTTTCAGAATTGACAACCGTATTTAGCACATATAGATAACTTGGTTTGATACCTTCAGGTAATTCAGGTAATGTGGCTTGAATTTCTTTTGCTAGATCAAGACCTTCTAATAATTGAACATAATGTTTTTTCTTCATTTATTCTCATTCCTCTCCATCGCGTCACTTAGTTCAATATCGTTCGGATAAAACGTTCTCACATCTACTATTATATTGTATATTCTTCAATTTATAAACTAATTGCTTTTTGATCACTTTATCTCCATATCCATTATACACTTTTATTAAATTATAAGATAAACTCATCTTTGTAATCGTTTTCTTTGAATTATTATGAATTTCAACGTAATATATAATAAATACAAGGAGGTTTTATGTGTGACACATTTTTTATATCCATTTCAAATGGATTCATTTATTCAACAAGTTCTAGAAGAGGATATTCCTTATCAAGATTTTTCAGGGAATGCAATTTTTGACCGCGAAGATATTGCTTCGGTCAATTTAATGAGTAAAGATATCGGTATAATTTGTGGTTTAAAAGTTTTTCAACGTGTCTTTGAATTTTTAGATCCCGATGTTGTCTTTCATCAATATGTAATTGATGGCGATAAAGTTGCTTCAGGTGAGCTTCTTATGACGATTCAAGGAAAAGTAAATGCATTATTAGCAGCCGAACGTGTTGCACTGAATATATTACAAAGAATGTCAGGTGTCGCCACCTATACTCATCTACTCATTACGGCACTTGATGACCAGCACATTAAGATTGTTGATACTAGAAAAACTACCCCAGGAATGCGCCGTTTTGAAAAATATGCAGTTACTGTTGGTGGAGGTGCTAATCATCGCTACAATTTAAGTGATAGTATTATGTTAAAAGACAATCACTTATCATTTGTTGGCGATGTAAAAGAAGCGATTCAAAAAGCACGAGAATATGCGCCTTTTAATAAAATTATTGAAGTGGAAACTGAAAATTTAGATATGGTCAAAGACGCTGTCGAAGCTGGAGCAGATATTATTATGTTAGATAACATGACTATCGAAGACACGAAAAAAGCCATTGAAATAATTGATGTCCAGGCACAAATTGAAGTCTCTGGAAATATTAATATTGAAAATATTGCTCGCTATCGCGGAATGAAAATTGATGCTATTTCAAGTGGCGCTATCACCCATTCTGCCGGAATATTGGATTTATCAATGAAAAATATGCAATTGGAGTAAGATAAAATT
>JBHWOV010000121.1:0-2613 GCA_043424535.1 Aerococcaceae bacterium | reverse complement strand
TGACTTGGAAGTAAAAAAATAAAAGATATATTTATTGATTTGAAAATACCTAGAGAGGAAAGAGGAAATATACCAATAGTATGTTTTGATGACAAAATTGCTTGGGTAGTAGGACTTAAAACCTCTCAAGAATATAAAGTTACTAATAGTACTAAAAAGATATTAAAAATTATGTTTGACAAAAGGGGATAGAAAAATGCTACAAGATATTGAAAGAGTATTGTATAGTGAACAACAGATAAAAGATAAAATTTCAGAATTAGCCAAAAGGATAAGCAATGACTATGAAGGTAAAGAACTTTTAGTGGTTGGAGTACTTAAAGGTTCTGTAATATTTGCAGCTGAATTGATAAAAAATATAACTATACCATGTGAAATTGATTTTATGGCTGTTTCAAGTTATGGAAATTCTTCAGAAACAACAGGTGTTGTTAGAATACTTAAGGATTTAGATCATGAGGCGTGTAGAAAAGATATACTTATAGTTGAAGATATTGTAGATAGTGGAGTAACATTAGATTATTTATTAAATTATTTAAGAGCAAGAAAAGCAAATTCTGTAGAAATTGTTTCTCTTTTAACTAAGCCATCTAGGAGAAAAGTTGATATTGATGTTAAATATGTAGGGTTTGAATCGCCTGATGAGTTTTTAGTAGGATATGGACTTGATTATGCAGAAAAATATAGAAATGTACCATTTGTTGGGGTCTTAAAAAGAGAAGTATATGAAAAATAAAAAATGATATAAAATAAGTACTAGAGGAAAGGGGGGCCTTGAATGAAAAAATATTCAAGTGCAACAGTTTGGATAATAGCTTTTGTATTATTATTTTTATCAGCTTCATTTCTTTTAAATGGAAATAAAGCTTCAGATAGAATAGTATTCAGCGATTTACAACAAAAATGTATAAATGATGAAATTTAGAAAATAAGTGTGCAACCAGATAAGATGCTTATAACTGGTGAAACAAGAGATGATAAAAAATTCACTGTATATGCACCAGACACTATGTTAGAAATGCTTAATAGTGAGTATACAAAAGATGATGTTAGTATTGAATATATACCAGCATCAAATAATAGTTTTTTATTTAGTATAATACCAACGATATTAATTGTTATAATGTTTTTAGTATTTATTTTTTACTTTACTCAACAATCACAAGGTGGTAGCAGTGGAAAAGGTGTTATGAATTTTGGAAAAAGTAGAGCAAAAATGATGTCGCCAGATGCTAAAAGAGTTACCTTTGATGATGTTGCAGGAGCAGATGAAGAAAAAGCTGAACTAGAAGAAATAGTTGACTTTTTAAAATCACCAGCAAGATACACAGAAATGGGTGCAAGAATACCTAAAGGTGTTTTATTAGTTGGTCCTCCGGGAACAGGTAAGACATTACTTGCTAAAGCAATTGCTGGAGAAGCAGGAGTACCTTTCTTTAGTATTTCGGGATCAGATTTTGTTGAAATGTTTGTAGGTGTTGGTGCATCAAGAGTTAGAGATTTGTTTGAGCAAGCAAAGAAAAACTCACCAGCGTTAATATTTATAGATGAAATTGATGCAGTTGGTAGACAAAGAGGTGCAGGTCTTGGCGGAGGTCACGATGAAAGAGAACAAACTCTTAATCAATTACTTGTTGAAATGGATGGATTTGGTGCAAATGAAGGCATAATAATGATAGCAGCAACAAATAGACCAGATATATTAGATCCAGCATTGCTTAGACCAGGTAGATTTGATAGACAAATTGTAGTGCAAAGACCAGATAGAAAAGGTAGAGAAGCTGTGTTAGAGGTTCATACAAAGAAGAAACCATTATCACCAAATGTTAGCTTAGAAATTTTAGCGAAGAGAACTCCAGGATTTAGCGGAGCTGATTTAGAAAATCTAGCAAACGAAGCAGCGCTTTTAGCTGTTAGAAAGAATAAAAAAGATATTGGAATGGATGAATTTGAAGAAGCTATAACTAGAGTAATAGCTGGACCTGAGAAAAAGAGTAGAGCAATTAGTGAACACGATAGAAAGCTTACAGCTTATCATGAAGCAGGGCATGCAGTTGTTATGAAATGCTTAAAGCATTCAGACCCAGTCCATGAAATAAGTATTATTCCAAGAGGTATGGCTGGTGGATATACTATGCATTTACCAACGGAAGATAGAGCATATACATCTAAGGAAAAATTACAAGATGAAATGGTAGGTCTTCTTGGTGGAAGAGTTGCTGAAAAGTTAATTTTAGGGGACATAAGCACAGGAGCTAAAAATGATATTGATAGAGCTAGTGCTATAGCTAGAGCTATGGTAATGGAATACGGAATGAGTGATGAAATAGGGACTATCTCATATGGAACTGATAGCAATGAGGTATTCTTAGGAAGAGATCTTGGAAGAGGTAGAAACTTTAGTGAAGAAATTGGAGCTAAAATTGATAAAGAAGTTAAATCATTTATAGAAATTGCATATGATAGAGCTGAAGACCTTCTAAAAACAAATATTAATAAGCTTCACGCTGTTGCTAATGAATTATTAGATAAAGAAAAAATTGATGGAAAAGAATTCGAGATGATTTTTGATGCAAATTAAAATAAAGAGGTAGCCAAAAGGCTACCTTTTTT
>JBHWOV010000120.1:0-5121 GCA_043424535.1 Aerococcaceae bacterium | reverse complement strand
AATGTCAACAGGTTTGGGTGAAACAATATCGGGATTCGTATTTACTGTAGCATTTTGATTATAATCTTGATATTTATGTTCTTGTTTTACTCGGGATAATTGTTCTTTTAAAATCGATTCATCAACATCAAATTCGTCACTTAATTCTTTTAATCGCAATTGTTGTTCAATAGAGGAATCTATCCCTTGAATAATTTGGATTAAGTGTTCTAAATATTCAGCTAATTGATGATCATCTGCTAAATTATATTGCGTTTTATAATATTCTTTTTGAAAATCGAAACTGGTTTCAGCATCATTGATTAATCGTTGAAATGAATCGACACCTTTTTGTTTAATCCAATCATCTGGGTCCAATTGTTGAGGAATCGTTATCGCTTTAAATTGCGTTTTGCTATATGGCTGAGCCATTTTAAAAGCAGAAAGTGTTGCTTTCTTTCCTGCAGCATCTCCATCAAATAAAAAATAAACGGCATTGGCTAATTTGCTTAAGCGAGATAAATGCTGATCCGTTAAACTTGTTCCCATTGAAGCAACAGTATTTTCAAAACCTGCTTGAAATAAAGAAATAACATCCATATAGCCTTCAGTAATCAAAACTTCTTTACTTTGACGAATCGGGCCCTTGGCTTTATCTAAATTAAATAGTAAAGATGACTTATCGAATATATCTGTTTGAGGCGAATTCAAATATTTAGCATTTTGTTGTGGTGCTTGATCATCATAGATTCTCCCCGAAAATGCTATAGGATTTCCTTTTTCATTACGTAAAGGAATGATGATTCGCCCTCTAAACCGATCAATTAAATTTCGATCATCGGTCTGATAAAAAATACCGCTTTCCAATAAATCTACTTCATCAAAACCTTCATTTTGCAAAAATTGTAATAAGACTTCTGAATTTAATGGAGCTAATCCTAATTGAAATTGTTCAATAGTATCCATTGATAGTTGACGATTCAACAAATAATCTAAAGCTTGTTTACCATTAATCGTCTTACTCAAATAATAATGATAAAATTCTTGTGTTTTTTCATGAATTTCGAATAAAATAGTGCGCTTAGGATCGACTGCTTCGATAGGCTGATCAATTTCCAAAGGAACATTCGCATATTCTGCCGTTTTTTGAACTGCTTCTACGAAAGAAATGCCTTCAATTTCCTCTAAAAAACGAAAGACAGTTCCACCTCTTCCACAACTGAAACATTTAAATATTTGTTTACTTTGTGAAACGGAAAAGGAAGGATTTCTATCTTCATGAAAAGGACACGAGCAAGTATAATTACTTCCTCTTTTCGTTAAAGGGACGTATTGATTTATCACATCGACGATATCAACGCTTTGTTTTACCATCTGAATCGTTTCATTGGGAATACGACTCATGACCTCACTCCTTTTAACTTTGGTCCGTTATGATATCTTCAATAATATCCCAAATCTCTTGACTACCTTCCCCACTTTGTGATGAAAATTCGAATAATGCATCTACACTTGGTAAATCTAACGCATTTTTATACATCGATAAATGTTTATTTCTTTGACTTGATTTTATTTTATCGACTTTGGTTAAAACAATCGCAAAAGGAATTTCCAATGTCTCAGCATATTGATACATTTCATGATCTAAACTGGTTGGTTCATGTCTTGCATCCATCAACAGCAACAATAATTCAAGATTTGGGCGTGTTTCCAGATAAGCCTCAATCATTTCAGAAAATTGTTCTCTTTGTGTTTTTGATACACGAGCATATCCATAGCCAGGCACATCCACAAAGCGAAATTGATCATTAATCGTATAAAAATTTAATGTCTGCGTTTTACCTGGTTGACTCGATGTTCGAGCCAGTCCTGATCTTTGAATCATTTTATTAATGAAACTAGATTTGCCAACATTTGAACGTCCAGCTAAGGCAATTTCAGGTAAATTATCCGCAGGATAAAATTCTGGTTCAACCGCACTTGTTGTTATTTCAGCTTTATGTACATGCATCAAATCACTTACTTTCTATTTGATGACCATCTTCATCATAATATATCGGCTCTCCATTGTCTTCAACGGTTTCCTTGGTTATTTGTACTTTACTTACATCATCACGTGTCGGTACTTCGAACATAATATCTAACATGACCGTTTCAATAATTGATCGTAAACCACGCGCTCCTGTATTTCTCTCAATCGCTAATTTAGCTATCGCACGTAATGCATCTTCATCGAATACTAATTCGACATCTTCCATTGCTAGAAGCTCTTGATATTGTTTTACGAGCGCATTTTTAGGCTCCGTTAAAATAGCTACAAGGTCTTCTTCTGATAATTTATTTAAGACAGCTAAAATTGGAATACGACCAATAAATTCAGGGATCAGTCCAAATTTTAATAAATCTTCTGGCGTCGCTTGTTGCATAATTGCATCGCTTTCTTGTACTGGGCTAGTATCCGTTCCAAAGCCAATTACTTTTGAACCTAGACGTTCTTTAATGATCGTTTCGATACCATCAAAAGCTCCACCCACGATAAATAGAATTTGTGACGTATCCATTTGAATGAAGTCTTGACCTGGATGTTTTCTGCCACCTTTTGGAGGAATATTAGCAATGGTTCCTTCTAAAATTTTCAATAAGGCTTGTTGTACACCCTCGCCACTAACATCACGTGTAATCGAAACATTTTCACTTTTTCGTGCTATTTTATCGATTTCATCAACATAGATAATCCCTTTTTCAGCACGATCAATATCATAATCTGCTGCTTGAACAAGTTTAAGTAAAATATTCTCTACATCTTCACCGACATAACCTGCTTCTGTAAGTGTTGTGGCGTCAGCGATAGCAAATGGTACATTTAAAATGCGTGCTAATGTTTGTGCTAAAAATGTCTTACCTGATCCTGTTGGACCGATTAAAGCGATATTACTTTTTTGTAATTCGACATCTTTGGAATCATCATTATACATAATTCTTTTATAATGATTGTAAACTGCGACCGCTAAATTCTTTTTAGCTTCATCTTGGCCAATGACATATTGATCAAGATGATCCATGATTTCTTTTGGAGTAAGAACTTGAATGTCCTCTAATGATGATGCATCTGATTGTAATTCATCAGCAATAATTGTACTACATAATTCCACACATTCATCACATATATATACATCTGGACCTGCAATAATTTTGTTTACTTCATTTTGCGATTTACCACAAAATGAACAATGAAATTCTTCAAAGTCAGTATTTACCATATGACTCTCCCTTCACCCATTCATAAGAAAAAGGGACGCAATTGAGCCAAATATCAACGACTAATTGCAATCCCTAGAATTATTTATTTACTCTCTCTATTATCCTATTTTTGTGTTTTAGTGTCAATGATTGTGCTCATTGCTTTTTTCATTTTCACATCTGAAGATAACATATCTTCTGTCACAAAGTTTCGCACATTTTCAGCTGGTAAGCCATATTGTGCTGCGAGTGATTCTACTTCTTCTTGAATTTCAGCTTCGCTAACTTCAATATTTTCTTCTTTAGCAATTGCTTCTAGCACAAGATTTGTTTTTGTACGTAATTCTGCTTCTTCTTCAAATTGTTCATGAAGATCAGCTTCTGTAGTACCAGTAATTTGATAATACAATTCTGGGTTAATTCCTTGGCGGCTTAAATTGTTCAAGAAATAATCCATTTGACGGTGAATTTCTTCATGAACCATATCATGAGGAACGCCACCAACGATTTCAGCATTCTCAACAGCTTGTCGTAATGCTTGATCGTCTTCAATTTCTTTTGCTTGCGCTTGTTTTTGTTCTTCTAATTGAACACGTTTTTTATTTTTTAATTCGTCAAATGATTCCACTTCATCATCAACATCTTGCGCGAAATCATCGTCTAATTCTGGAAGTTGTTTTGTTTTAACTTCATGAACTTTACATTCGAAGACTGCTTCTTTACCAGCAAGTTCTTCTGCATGATAGTCTTCTGGGAAAGTCACTTTAACATCAACTTCTGATCCAGGTTCAGCACCTACTAATTGCTCTTCAAATCCTGGGATAAATGAATTAGAACCTAATTCTAATGAATGATTTTCAGCAGTACCGCCATCGAATTTTTCACCATCAATTGATCCTGAATAGTCGATAACTACAGTGTCGCCTTCTTCAGCTGCACTATCTTTTAATACTAATTCAGCCAATTGCTCTCGTTCGCGTTCAATTGCTTCATTCACTTCATCTTCAGTTACTTCGGTTTCTTGTTTTTCTACTTCTAAACCTTTGTAATCACCTAATTTAACTTCAGGTTTTAATGATAAAGTTGCTTCCATTGTCCAATCTTGATTTTTACCAATCGATTTAATATCCATTTCAGGTTGTCCATAAACATCTGCAGAACGGCCTGATTCTTTTAATGCTTCTTCATAAGCAGAAGGTAAAATATGGTTCAATGCTTCATCATAAAGCGCTTCTTCACCATAAACATTATTAAAGATTTGGCGTGGAACTTTACCTTTACGGAATCCAGGTACACTCAAATTTCCTTTGACACGTTTAAATGCATAATCCAAACCTTCTTTAACTGTTTCCTTCGGGATATCAAAGGTTAAAATACCTTTATCATCTTTTTGTTCAAAATTTACTGTCATTAATTGTAACCTCCAACATTACGATTTTCATACTAAACCATTTTACCCTACTTAAATGTTATTGTAAACCTAAATCATTCGTTTCCCGTTTTTCTTAATAAAAAAGGATCATCGTTTAGATGATCCTCTTTAATCAAATATTATCCTTGAATCATTTTATCATCAGGAATTTCTTCAATGATTGATTCTTTTGGTAACATACCAATGACAAGATTCGTCATGAGTGGTATGAGTAATGCATCATCAAGTAAGCCAAGTGGTCCTAAAACTGATGGGAGTAAATCGACGGGACTGAATACATATGCTAAGGTAAGTAAAATTAATAATTTTGCTAATTTAGGTGTATCTGATTTGAATAAAGATTTAAAGAAAATAGGTAATTTTTCAAAGAGTGATAATCTATTTTTAATATTTTTCATAATTTCCTCCTTATATTGCCTTTGCAACATCTTTATTATAACAAGAAATGATAGGAGGAATATCCGTACAAA
>JBHWOV010000119.1:0-6502 GCA_043424535.1 Aerococcaceae bacterium | reverse complement strand
TTCTTCAAATTAAATAATATAGTCACTCTGAATCATCTAGACGATGTAAATTGACTCATTCAATGTATTCGAAATCTTTCTCTTTGATGACAAAAAAAGAGAGCCACAAAAGTGACTCTCCCAACTATGATAACTATTTATTATTTATCGCCGTTTACTTTGCCCCAAGACAAAGGACACAATGGCGATAAGAATAATGGCACCAATCAATGAAGGAATAATATAAAATCCGCCAACTACTGGTCCAAAACCTTGGAAGAACATGTTACCTAACCAAGATCCAACGAATCCTGCAATAATATTCCCGATGACGCCACCTGGAATGTCTCTTCCCATAATTAATCCAGCGCCCCAACCAATGAGGCCACCTACGATAATTGACCAAATCATGTTATCAACTCCTTGATGTTAAAATTACAAAGTTTCTTACTTTGTATCTTCATTATAGACTTTATCATGAATTGAAGTCAATTAATTTGCATTGCAAGGGTTTAGCGCATTGTCACAAATTCTTCTGCTCCTGTTGGGTGAATCGCAATGACAGAATCAAAGTCTTTCTTTGTAGCTCCCATTTTCATTGCTACACCAAATCCTTGAATCATCTCATCAACGCCTTCACCTATCCCATGGAGCCCAATGACACGTTCTTCTTCACCAACACAAACCAGTTTAAAGTGGCAAGGTTCACGATGCCAAGCAGCAGAGGCATACATCGAATAGAAACGATTCGTATAAATTTTAATTTCATCGTCTGCATATTTTTCACGAGCTTCTGCTTCAGTTAAACCAATCGTACCGATTGCTGGATGACTAAAGACAACCGTTGGGACATTCGTATAGTCAATTGCCGCACTTGATGCATCATTAAAGAGATATTCAGATAATTGCCGTCCTGCACGAATCGCTACCGGTGTTAAATCAATGCGGTCAATCACATCACCGATGGCATAAATATTTGCTTCGGCTGTTTCATGATTGTCATCCACTATGATATGACCTTTGTCATCTAATTCAACTAGCGTATTTTCAAGTCCTAGTTGCTCTGTATTTGGACGACGTCCAATCGCTTGAATCACTCGATCAACTCGAATAATTTCGCGGTCATCTTGATAACAAGCAATTTGACCGTCAATTTCTTCATATCGATCGAAATCTGTTTGATAAAGTAATTTCGGTCCATTTGCTTCGTTAATTTCTAACCATTCAGCAATAATTGTTTCATCAAATTTTCTCAATGGTCGGTCATGGCGTATTGCTAGCGATGTATCCACACCTAAACCGTGCAGTACTTGTGCCAACTCCACCGCAATATAACCAGCACCTACAACAACCACCGATTCCGGTAGTGTCTCCCAATTGAAGAAATCATCTGAATTATCTAATAATTCACCACCTGGAACCTCCACATTACGTGGTCGCCCTCCTGTTGCAATTAGAAATTGTTTAGCAGTATATTGCTCTTCGCCAACTTGGACAGTATTTGCATCTACGAATTCTGCATGTCCCTCAATCAAAGTAATACCATTTGAGTTAAAGCGATTCGTGTAACCTTGTCTTGAGCGCGCAACATAACCATCTTGGGCACGTTTGAATTCAGAATAATCAAAGGTTACGTTTTCCGCTTCAAAACCATAACCTGGACCATAACGATGGATCGCATCACTAACTTTTGAAGCATACCATGCTACCTTTTTAGGTACACAGCCACGATTTACACAGGTTCCTCCTAATTGATTTTCTTCAATAACGGCTACCTTTGCACCATATTCAGCGGCACGATTCGCAGAGGCAATTCCTCCACTTCCACCACCAATAACAATATAATCAAATTCTTTTGTCAATTTATTACTTCCTTTCTAGCCAAACCATCACTGCAATTTGCGATGCGGGAATAATCGCATCGATTTTTCCGTGATTGTCATAACATTTGTAATAAAGTTTTCCTCTAGCATCATAGCCAAAAGCATAAGCTAATAGCCAATGATTACCATATGAACTCCCCAATAAAGACAATGTACCAACAATGACCGGTAAAGGATTCGGTTCACTTAACTTGTCTATAATAAGGCGATGCCGATGATATTGCCAATGTGCTTGATATTCATCATCACTCAATAATTTATTCAAGCCCATGACCAAGTCTCTAGCATAAGTTCCAATATAAGGAAGCCGCAAATCAATAACACCTTTAAGTGCAGAAAGTAATTTGGGCATCGACAATTGATATTGGCGTTGACTATGGACCATATAATGGATCAATGCGGCACTAACATAAGTACCACAATATCCTGGCAATTGTCGATTGATATATTTACGGTAAAACGTCATTTCACTAGAGGAAATTCCGTGCCATTCAATATCTTGCTTATTTTGTCGCATCGAATACTCCTTCATTGGATTAAACTTATGATTTACGCTTTTTCTTCTTGCGTTTCTTTTTTGCTTTAGATTGTGACGGACGATGCTCTTTTAATTGGCGCATCTCATCCATTGACATCAGTGTCCCTTGATACAGAGCAACTTCTTCTAATTGATAAGTACCATTTAAAATCTTCAGCAGCTCTTGATATTCTTGTTGG
The DNA here is from genome assembly GCA_043424535.1 of Aerococcaceae bacterium. Classification (GTDB taxonomy): domain Bacteria; phylum Bacillota; class Bacilli; order Lactobacillales; family Aerococcaceae; genus DSM-111022. The sequence continues at coordinate 3,923 of JBHWOV010000119.1, read as the reverse complement.
TTCACTAATGATAATACCAGACCATGATTTCCCATTCGACCTGTGCGACCTGACCGGTGAATATACGTTTCCTTATCGGATACCCGATTATAATGAATGACACAAGCCACGTTAGGGACATCAATGCCTCGACTAGCCATATCCGTCGTCAATAGAAAGACCGTCTTACCTTCTCGAAACAATTTTAAAGCCATCTGGCGTTCTGTTTTATCCAAATCACCATGTAAAACACTGATAGGAATACCATGATACAAGAGCTTGGCAGCTACTTGTTCAATTTGTTGAATTTGTTCAAAAAAGATGATTCCATACATGCCCTCAACATGGGCTAATTGTCTTAACATATCATCTTTGCGTCGATTCGTCACTTCTAAATAGGTGTGTTGAGTCGAATTTAACATGGTCTCCACTTGAATTTCTTCTAATGAATCGGTTAATTGATGAGCCACTTGATTTAACGCTTCGGAAGGCGTCGCACTAATAAATAGATAAGCCACATCACGAAGAAATCGTTTCGTAATACTTGAAATGACCGAACTCAGTGTATCATTATCCGCATCCAAAACTAAATAATCTGCTTCATCAAACACGACACGTTGGACGGTGTGGACTTTCAGTTTTCTACTTTGCGACATCAATTCAGCAAAACGTCCAGGTGTCGCTATAATAATTTCCGGCTTTGCCTTTAAATCGTCAATTTGACGTTTCATATTGGCGCCACCAATAATCATTTGTACCGTTAGAGACGTATTTTGAGTCCAATCTAAAGCGACATCATATATTTGTTTCGCCAATTCTTGACTCGGTGCAAAGACTATAGCCTGTAATTCTTGTGTCGCTTCTGTTTGTTGAATAATTGGCAATAAATAAGCCAATGTTTTACCTGTCCCTGTTGGAGAGTGCGCGATGATTGACTTTCCTTGCATCATTGGCTCATAAAGAGCCTCCTGAATCGGCGTCATTTCTTCGAAATTTTGTTGATGCCATTTCTCTTGTAGAGATTGGCTTAATTGATTAATCATCGATTCCCTCATCTAATTCTGTATTGATGGATAAGTCTGCTGAGCGACGCAATAATTCCATCGTCTGGGCTACTTGTAAACTCAATTGCTTCCAATATTCATATATTAATTGTACTCGTTGATCATCTGGATTTCGCAATACTTCAGCAAAATTAATTAATTCATCATAAAGGGGATTTTCTGGCTTATAATCAATGAGCGTAGCCTGGTCTCCCATCATATTAATCAAGTCAACCCGAGAGATGCGTGAAATATCATGGATGACTAATGTTTCATCATCAATATAAATCTCACTATTTAATTCTGAATGGACAGCTTTAGAGATAAATATATTGACAAAGAAATCATTATATGTGAGATGCACATGGCCAAATAAATCAATCCCATTTGGACCTTTTTGCGTCAAATAACGAACAGAAGATGGTGTCCCAAATAAATCCATCGCAACGTAAATTGGGTAAACACCTAAATCCATCAATGTCCCACCAGACATGTCTAATTCAAAGACATTCGGACCTTTTTTACCTCTTTCCATATCATCTAAATAACGTAAATAGCGCGATGAATATTGACCAAAATTTAAATTTGCGCCAAAGAATGGTTGTGTCTTCTCATCCATTTTTTGACGGACTAGCTGTTTTAAGCGTTGGTAATTTCGATTATGAATATGATGTGCCCCTTCAAAGATAAACACATTCTTTTCTTCAGCTAAATCATGCAATATATTCCATTGTTTCACTGACGAGGTCATTGGCTTTTCAATGATCACATGTTTACCTGCTAAGATCGCACGTCGTGCTTGTTGGAAATGTAAAGCGTTCGGACTAGCAACATAAATGACATCAATATCTGGATCGAATAACAAATTATTCAACTCATCTGTATAGTAATTTGCATTAAAAACTGTTGCTAAATCTTTTCCTGAATCGGCTGAACGTGAATACACCCCTTGTAAATGATATAAATTTGTCAATTGTGCAGCGCGGAGAAATTCCTCCGTAATCCATGATGTACCAATCGTTCCTATATTAATCATTATTGCCTCCTAATTATTGAAACGCTGACGTATCGACAGACTGTAAATATGTTTTGACAGTTTCTGCAATCGTCGCTAGGATATTTGGTTCAAATGGTGAAATTAAATTAGCCTCTTCAACAACAGATAAGAACGATTCTGTTCCACCAAGGCGACAAATACGTAAATAATCTGTCCAAGCTTCACTCATCGCCCCACTATTAATTTTCTGGAAGAATTGCAAAGCACATACTTGTGCTAAAGTATAATCAATATAATAGAATGGTGATGAGAAAATATGCCCTTGTCTGAACCAAAATGCACCTTGTTCTAATAATGTATTATCTGCATAATCTTTCCATGGTAAATACATCTTTTCTAAATGACGCCATGATTGTCTTCTCTCTTCTGGTGTCCATTGAGGATGATCATACACTTCATGTTGGAAATGATCGACCAGAACGCCATAAGGCAAGAATTTCACTGCTTCACTTAAATGATCATATTTATATTTATCACTCGCTTCACCAAAAAATTGATCCATCCATGGCCATGCGAAAAACTCCATTGACATCGAATGGATCTCACAGGTTTCATAAGTTGGCCAAATCACTTCAGGTGTTGTAATCCAACGTGACTGATAAATTTGGAATGCATGACCGACTTCATGCGTCAACACATCGACGTCACCTGATGTTCCATTAAAATTCGCAAAAATAAAAGGTGACTTAAAATCCGGTAAATAAGTACAATAACCACCGCTTTGTTTACCAGGTTTGGCTTCTAAATCCATCAAATGATGTCCCGTCATAAATTCAAAGAATTCTGCCGTTTCTGGGGACATTTCTTGATACATATTTGTCGCAATCTCTGTTAATTCCTCTGCGTCCCCTACTGGCTTCGCATTTCCTGATTTAAAATTAACTGGCAAATCATAATAATAAAGTGTGTCTAAATCTAAACGGTCTGCTTGTGCTTCATACATTTCTTGAACTAATGGCACGATATGATCCAATACCGATTCACGGTATCCTTCAACCGCTTCACGGTCATAATCTAAGCGCGACATCCGAGCATATCCCATCTCTGTATAATTATTGAAACCAAGAGTTCTAGCCATCTCATCACGCACTTTGACCATTTCATCATATAATTGATCAAAATCAGATAAATGTTCTTGGAAGAATCCAGTCATCGCTTCCTGAGCTGCTTTTCGAGTTACGCGATCTTGACTCTCGATAAATGGCGACATACTTGGGAGATTATATATTTCTCCTTGAAACTCTATTTTTGCTGAAGCGATCAATTGATTATATTTCGTAATTAATTGATTTTCTCTTTGTAATTGGGGAATAATTTCTGGAGAAAAAACTTTTAATTCTAATTCAATCAATTTGAAAAAAGTCGTCGTTAATTTTTGTTCTAATGCTTCTCTAAATGGTAAAGCTAACACAATTCGGTAATAATCATTCATCCACTCTTCAATAATCGGACGATACTCATCCCAAAATGCCGTCTCTTCTTCATAAAATGTATCTTCGGTATCCAAAGAATGTCGTATACTAACCAATGTCGCATTCGTATCAATTGCCGCTTGCAATTGTTGAATATCCTGAATAATTTTTAGTGCATCCTCAGGATTATCCGTTTGTTTTAATTGGGTATTTAATTTAGTAAAACGTTCTTTAGTCTGTTCAATATCTATGCGTCGGTATGGAAATTCATTGAATTGCATTGCAATCACTCGCCTTCTAATCTAATATCTCAATTATAGCACAGAGCGACACTGATTCGAGATTCGGATGATTCAATTCCTTTATTTTTCTTCGATGCGAACGCTAAGCGAACACAATCTTAAACTTTTTACTAAATGTTTGATATAGTTC
>JBHWOV010000118.1:0-9210 GCA_043424535.1 Aerococcaceae bacterium | reverse complement strand
ACAATGCAGATGATGATTTAATGGATAAAAAATACAGAAATATTGATTATTCTGCTTTTAAATATTCTAATAAAATAATGCAATTAATTGACTTTTTAGATCAATCGTTGATATATTATTTTATGAGGAAACAAGGTTTGCCCTTGGCTCATGTAACCCATGGGTTTTAGCCAGCACAAATGTGCTGGCATTTTTTATGTCATAAATTTTAAAATTACTTTTTATAACTAAAAACAGATTTGATCTATCAATGCCTACTCAATTGAAATAATAAACCATTTTATCTCTCAAACCGATATTCATTTCACATACTCAGGACTTTCACCACCGCACTATTTTATCGCCATATCCGATAAATCTTTCCTCACCCCATCCCAACTCTCACACATCCACCCACATTTTTATCGCCTAACCCGATATTCACGCACCACTCTACATCCAACACTCACACTATATTCACCCCACAATTTTATTAAAAAACCACTCCAACCAGACACTCCACCCCCTGCACTCCCATCCAATTGCCACACCATTATATCGCTATTTCCGATATTCAATGCCCAGCACCATTTTACGTTCACCTCACACCTCAATTCAACGAAATCGCTCTACATCAACCTTTCCAATTCACACCCAATTTACCCCTAACTATATAAATAACCCAAATAATCGAAAAATGTGAAAAAATAATGCAAATTTTTTATGTTGTCCAATTTATTGGACACAATTTGAAATAGGCTTGCTTATTCTTTGGGAATCTAATATATTTCTATCAATTGATATGGATATCAAAATATATTTATGACAGGAGTTAATATCATGAAATTTTTGCCATTTAAATTGGATACGAGTTTCTTAAAAGAATTGATTCTTCAACGAGCTAATTGCTCCGTTCCCGAATTTGCGCAGTTGATTGGTTATTCAAGGTCGATAATCTATCCAATTCTTTACGACGGACGCCAGCCATCTCTGTCTTTTCTCCTCGCTGTATACAAAGCAATTAACTTATCCGCCGCCGATCATTTTCGCTTATTTCACTCGATGAAGAAAGAACATGCCATGGCCTTAGGCAAAATGGTCGAAGATTATTGCAAAAAACATAATCTAATTTGATAGCCCTCGAAGATTCCGTCACTTACGACACCCACACTGTGGAGAAAGGAATGCCTATGATTAAACGCATTATCCCGGTCAATTTCTGGTCCCAACGGACCGTGTTAGAAGATTATACCTTGGAAGAACGGCTCTTCCATGTGTATTTATTGACCAATCAATATACGACCCAAATCGGCATCTATTCCCTGAATCAGTCCTATATTCGTCTGGAGACGGGACTGGACAAGGAGACGGTGAGCCGATTACTGGCCCATTTTGAACAAGAATTAAATTTGATTCGTTATCACGAAGAGACGCAAGAAATTGCGATTTTACATTCCCTTGAATTCAGCATTATGCGGGGAGGTAAACCGGTCTTAGATCTCCTCCGCCGCGAAATTCAAAATGTGAGAGAAACGACTCTGATTCTCGCCACCTATGAGGCCATGTGTCCATTTTGGCGCTATTCCAAACGTCCCTTCGACCAACAAATTCAAACTTTGTTCGAAGAGGAACTCGCTTCCAGAGAAGTCCCCGGCTTTGAGCATGACACTTTGCCCGATTCTTCTGAATCAAAAACAAAAACAAAATCAAATCAAAATCAAATATATAATCATAAACAAACACATACACAAAACCATAACCATAAACATAAACACAATCACATACATAATCAAGACTCGTGCCACGATTCGTCGGCGCAGCCCAAATCGAACACTTTACCTACTTGGCAAGACGCGCTAGACCCTGAGGAGACACAACTCCTCAGCTATTATGAGCGCACGATTGGCGAAATATCCGCGATGCGTTTTCAAACATTACAGACTTATTTAACAAAAATGACCGTTGAAGTGATTCATGAAGCGATTATTCGCTCAACCAAAGCCCGACATCCTTATAAATATTGTCTCTCGATTCTTGATAATTGGGTCCTCAAAGATATTCAACATATCGGCGATTTGGCTCGACTTGAGGAATCCACCAATCACACGTCTCCGACCAGTCCCGTAATTACACCTGACTGGCTCCTCACCCAATCTTAGAAAGGAAGTTCAACATGTACACCATCCAATCGCCGCATTTACTGGAGACCATTCAATTTCCGCCATTGCCACTCGAGACTGTTCATTCCTTAGCGGGCGCCTGTCTGTGGCTTCAACATCATGGATTCCCGCATTTTGTCACACCAACGCATACCCAACCGACACTGTATTATCAGGTTCTCACCGACGACGAGACACTGCATTCCGCCTATTTGATTCATTTGCCCAAAGAAAACCCCGCGCTCACGCTGTTAAATGACTTATTAACAGATCTGCCGACCTATCAAGAAGGAGCGTCTGCCTTAGCTGAAATTGCCTTTACGATTCACCGACTAGAGTATTGTCTCACGCTAGAAAAGGCAGCGCCATTATTAACGCGGGCAGTAAAATTACTACTCGCCTATGCCCAATCGATCGACGAACCATATACGATTATCGGATATTCCGATACGACACTGGATTTATTGAGCGCCCACCAACAATTATCCCGCTTGCCTTTTCAAGGGGTGTTGGTACATGGCTTACTCGATCAGCTCTTTGATTTTGCGAGTGAGTGTTTCGATTGGCCGACGGACGATTTATTATTGACCGCACTCGATCAAACGGTCCAAGCACTTCAACATCAATCAGCGCTGACCGCAAATCATGAGGGGTAGTCTATGTTAGGAAGTACAAAACAACATCTATTACTCAGCCAATTTGAACCGCTCATTCACCATACCGTGCGCAAATTGGGCTTTACCCCGCTGCACGCCTATTATCAAGATTATTGCCAGGAATGCCGTCTGCATCTTTTAACATTGGCGGAGCAATTCGACGGCCAACCACTTGGCGAGGACCGCTATGCTTTTACCGCTTATGCCAAACAGGGATTGACTTGGCATTTGACTAATCTCTTGCGCGAACAACAGCCCGAGCGGGATTTATCGCTCGAGGAAATCGAACAGACCGCCAGCCAAATTGCGACGACCAGCAGCGAGAGTGCCTATTCCCTCGCCAAATTATTGGCCGATATGGAACACCAATTGTCGGAGGAATTATATGCCCTCCTCCAAGTGTTACTCGCTAGTGAGATGACGACCCGCGAATTAACCGACCTCTTCGGTATATCTGAACGGACATTACGATATCGGAAAATCCGATTAAAATCGCATATCGAAGACTGGATTGCGCGTCAGCCATAGGTTTTGCACGGGTATTGCCGTTTATTGAAATTTTTGTTTGTTTAATAGTGTAGAGCATGCCTACAAAAATATTAGGAGGTCATCCCATGAACAAAATTGACAATACCATGCGTGTCCGTTTCCAATACATGGACCCATTCACAGAAAAAATTATCACTCAGAGTTTCAATGATATCGCCACAACTGCGACAGCCGACGACTTACGTTTAGTCAAAGACGCCGTTGACGCGGTATCCAAACAAGCGACCGATACGGTCTTAGTCACTGAAAGCTATCAAGTCATTCTCTAAGAAAGGAGCTTAAACCATGTCTAAACAATTAGAATTATTATTCAAAGACGAAGCAGGAAAATCTCGCAAAGTCATCATCAAAGAACCTAAAGACAATCTAACACCCGGTCAAGCGCAATCCGCTCTAGATAATATCGTTCAAGCCGATATTTTCTACGGTAAGGAAGGCGAAGACTTATATGCGACTGCCGTTGGCGCACAATATGTCTCTCGTAATGTCGAGTCTGTCTATATCAATCCAGAAGCTTAATCCCCAGCTCCCTCGGCATTGCTGGGGGAGCTTTGCTTAAATTTTCTTGAAAGGAGTGACCCCATGCCACTACTCGAAATGGGTGCCATTGCGACTGCCATCATGGCCATCTATGCGACGATGGCGAAGACGGTCAATCTGATCAAAACCATCAATGACTTGATCCAACGCATTGACCAAGTCTATCAAGAGTCCGAGCACAACAAAACCGTGCGTGCGCAACTCGAAGACCAGACCGCTCAACATGCCCAACAATTATTCCAAATTGAATGCACCCTCCAAGAAATCAAAGAATCCATCGCTGAACTGACACATCTAGCAACTGCCACCGCCTATTAGGAGGTTCTATGCAATTATCCAATACACTCTATGACCGCTTAAAATGGTTCACCCTCATCTTCCTACCGGCCTTAGCCGTCCTATGCGCCGGGTTGGGTGATCTCTTTTACTGGCCCTATACGGAACAAGCTGTCTCTGCCCTCAATTTATTTACCGTATTTCTAGGTGCCCTGCTGCAAATCTCTAATCATCAATACCGCAATGGAGGTGGCCCGAATGGCACAGGATTTACTTAACATCGCCCGTTCGTATCTCGGCGTCACCCAATATGACGCCCGGCACCAACAGCTCATCCGCGACTATAACAGCATCCTCCCCCGCCCCGTGGGCTATGCGATGCAAGTGTCCGATGACTGGTGTGCCGCCTTCGTCATGGTAGTTGGCGACAAACTCCCGACCAAAGGATTAATTCCCCGCGAATGCGGTGTCCAACGCCAAATAGCCCTCTGTAAAAATCAAGGCATCTGGCTCGGCCGTGTCCGTCCCCAACCCGGAGACATCATCTTCTGGGATTGGCAACGCAATGGCTGGGCCGATCATGTCGGCTTCATCGAACAAATCGACAGCCAAGGCATGGTCACTACGATCGAAGGCAATACAAGGCGCCAGGTTAGGCGCAATCGCTATCACTATCAAGCCAGCACCATCGTCGGCTATGCCCGCCCGAAATACCGCACTACCAGCCCGGTAAAAAGCAAACCCCAAGATTTAGACACTGTCGTCAAGGACGTGATTGCCGGGAAGTATGGGAATGGAGCTGACCGAATCCAACGCCTGAAATCCGCCGGTTGGGATCCCAAAATTGTCCAACAATGCGTCAATCAACACATCCAACAAGCCAAAGAAAACACTAACGAAGCCACCATTTATGACTCCCGCATTGGCGAAATCGCCCGCGAAGTTATGAATGGCAAATGGGGCAATGGCGGTGACCGTATCAAACGCCTCACGGCCGCCGGTCATAACCCTGCCACCATCCAACGCGAAGTCAATCGTTTGATAGAGGAATCCGAATTTAATCGCCTAGTCTCTGAAGTCATGCAAGGCAAATGGAGTAATGGTCCAACTCGCCAACGCCTGCTCCTCCAAGCCGGCCATGACCCGCATAAAATCCAACAAGCCGTTAACAAACACCGCCAACAAGGCACCACACCCAAAGTCATCCCCAAACCACCGATTACGCATCATCAAGGCCTGCACTATCAAGGCCGCGCCCTATCCGGCCGGATCATTGACACCATCGTCGAGGAAGCCAAACAATACAATATCGAGCCCGCCTTCCTCATCGTGATGTTAGACTATGAAGCCCTCTGGGGTTACAGTGACGTCGCCCGCCGAAATAATAATTGGGCTGGCATCACGTGGAGCAGTTCATATATCGGTAAACCCGATATTAAGAAATTCAAAGGCACTGCCCGCCCTGCCAGCGAAGGTGGCCATTATGTCCACTATCAAAGCGTCGAAGACTTTATCCGTGACTGGATTTACCTCCTCCGCCCCGGTCACATTTACAAAGTCAGTGGCCAAACCACCCTCACCAATTTCGTCAAAGGCCTGTTCAAAGTCGGTGGCGCCAAATACGACTATGCCGCCATCGGTTACACCCATTATCTCAATGGCATGGTCCAACGCTATACTGCAATCAAAGAAGTCAATGGCGAATTGGTGAAATAGTGGGAAATCATGTGCACGAAAAAGAAACAGCCTGAAATGAAGTGACCCCCAAAAGTTAGAGTAAAAACTAACTTTTGGGGGTCTTTTTGTGTTGATTTATTGTGAATGGTTTGGGTGCAAATATAGCGGCTGAAAGAATATTAATGTGATGCGTTGAAATATTAACGCGAATGTTATCGTTGAGGCTTCTGCTTTTTGTTTCTTGATCTTAAAAAATGACTGACAACCCTGATTCTCTTTCAATTAAAAAGCAAATTACAGAATTGGGAGGATTGAATTTCTTAAGCGACCCCTCTTGCGGGGATGGGTTTCGACCAAGTACTTTTTACAAAAGGGTGTTGGTCGTATTAAGCGGTTCTCGACCCCTCGTGCGGGGGATGGGTATCGACCTCAATTGTTTCAGGAGGAAAGGTATCGATTGGCAACAAGTTGTTCTCGACCCCTCGTGCGGGGGATGGGTATCGACCCGTCAGCTCTGAAAACATTGATACAATCGGCTCAGGAGCCATTTTTTCTTGCCCAAAATTCGGGCAAAACCATATGGTCCTACACCCTGTTTGCCCGAATTTTGGGCAGACTTTTCTTCGCTTCCTGATGCATTTATTATATCATCTTTTTTATATAAGGTCTATGTGAAATCCATGCATTTTCGCTACGTAAAGCTAACCTTCATTTCGCTTACTCTCACTATTTAAGTTCATTAAAAGAATCATCAATAAAATTAAAATGATTAAAACTTCGAATATGAATATCATAATTTTAATCCTTTTTATTCCAAATCTTTATTTCAACGCAATTTAATAAAACCACACAAAAAAGACGACTGATATTCAGTCGTCTAAATAACAAATCATTATTCATTTTTCTAAATTTCCACCCCACCCCCATCAATACGAATGCGACGCTACCACTTTCTGCACGGATTTGATCACCGCCGCAACAATCTCGGTAATCAGTAAACTGACAAACCACATTAAAATGACGCCGACGATGAAATATGGCACGGTGTAAGCCGTTAAATAGAATGTAATTTTCTCGGTAAGCAGACTAGCCACCGGCAATAAAATCAAAATAAAATACATCCGTTTCGACGTCACCAACATAAAATCCTTCACCATATCTTGATAAATGCGGCTGAAATTGATTAATAATACATAGGCCATTGTCGTAAATAACGCGAAAGCACTATACAGCACATAAATATTTTGATAGTCGAATAAGATGGAATACAATATCAAGATTAAGCTCGCCAACATCAAGAAAGTCTGAATACTGACATAATCCCTGGAGAAATTTAAAATCTTCTTGAAATTGAAGGCTACCCGGCAACTAAATAAATAATAAACACCCCAATAAGTCGGCAGCACCGTCGGACTTATCTTGATCAGCCACGCATCATTAATGGTCTCCAAATTCGGGAAGAGAATAATCGTTCCCAAACTTAGTCCAAATGCTAGTAATAATGCTGGCACCGAATAGAGCCATGGATGCTGCTTCACATCGATTAACGCCTGTAAAATATTCACTTGAATGATAACAGCCAATAACCATATCAATGGCTCGATAGGTGTAAAATCATATTGTGGATAACTCCCTTTAAAATAGAAACACATCCCAATGATGACGAGTGCGATCATGCTTTCCAGCACTGGCGATAGTGCCAATCGTGCGCCCTCCTTCAACAATAATTGCTTCATTTGACGATTCATCAGTGCCATCAACCAGCTACTCGACATAATGAGTCGCAAAAATCGATTAAACACCATTTGTTGACGATCCGCATTGTATATAAAAATATAATCATTCACTAAAAAGCTAATCATAACCAATACCAACACTAAACACGTTGTCATCGTTAAAATGCGCTGTCTTAAATTGCTTTTCATTTAAAATTCCTCCAATTCTTAATCAGATTGTTAAAGGAATCTTCCGAAACCATAATTCTGGGAATATATTTCAAATTAATATGCTGGGTATCGATGGCCTTATCCTCCAAGGTAAAGCCATACTCAATCCCTAGATTATCCATCGCATGATTGACTAATTCATTCGCCAAACCATAAGGATAAGCGATGGAATTCGGTGGAGATTGATAATGGAAATGTTGATACAAATACTCTTGAGACAGCGCTAAATCCTCTTCCACTTCGATTAAGCTAGCGCGGGTCAATTTACTCTGCCCACCGGGATATAAATAATGCATATCATGCGTATGCGTGTGAAAGGTCCATAATCCCGACTCATCCATCTCGGTTAAGGTCTCCAAATCGGCCAATTTCAAATTTCTGAAATTCAGATTTCCAACTTGCCCCGTGATAACATAACCGGTCGCAGGGACCTGATATTTCTCCAAAATCGGATGTGCATTATCATAAATGGTTTGGTCCATATCGTCAAAATTTATCCACACACTCCGCTCAGGAAAATGGCCGGCATTGATCCCCTCAATTAACTCCTCATAAGTCAAAAAATAACAATCCTGTTCCTTCAACCATTTAATTTGTGATTCAAAGGCTTCGACGGATACCGAATAGAAATTTAATTCCTTATTATTCGTCAGAAATTTCAGCACTTGATCGAGCCAAGTCACCCGCCGAACGCGGTGATAATTGAGTCCCAGCGCAACATGGTCACCACTGGCGAGCTGACTACCATGTGTAATTTTATTCTTCGCCTGCATGCCTCGAGGACTTAAGAGGAGCGCGAGCGCCAACACCATCGCAATGGTACGCGATACTTTGCGACGGTCCAAATGTAAGGTCATTGGCTATCCCCTCTCTCCTGCGTCGTTTTCAATTTGAGCCGATTAAACAGGCCCGCAAACAATAAATAGACAATCACAAACAATGCGAAGACATTGATTTCACCGAAGATATTTTGAATCGTGCTCTCTTCAATATTCATTAAGGTCCGAATTAATTGCACATAATACAAATTCACCCCGAAAAACGAGCTGAGAACGGTAATAATCGCCATTATACAAAACACCCAACAGAGAAGCGAAAACAGCGATAAAATGCATTCTCGTAAGAAATCTGCGCCTTTCATTCGATCATCTCCCCTCTATCTGGGCTGGTCCATGTCGCAGCGACGCCTTCTTTGGATTTAATGGCTCTAGGCAAGGCTAAAACCACCGCCAGCGCATTTAACATCCAGTAAAAGGTCGGATACCAACTCATATGCAAAATATATCTTAAATTCCCTTTTTCATAACGATTATCAATCAGCAACGCAAAGATAAAGAGGAAAATATTAAAGGCAGTGAGGATAAAAACAGATAAACTAAATAAATTAATGCCAAATTTATAGAAATATAAATCGAGATAATCAACAGG
>JBHWOV010000117.1:0-5516 GCA_043424535.1 Aerococcaceae bacterium | reverse complement strand
CCATCGGCTCCGTCTTGACCGTCCTTTCCATCTCGGATAGTCGTTGTTGTCGTTGAGCCATCTGGGTTGGTGATTGTCACAGTATGCGTGCCATCGCCGTTGTCTGTTACTTCGGCGGTAGGTGATTTACCATCTTCACCTTTAGCACCTTGTGCCCCATCAGCACCATCTTTTCCATCCGGAATGAACTGAACTTCTTCTTTTTCGAATTCATTTGTATTCGGATTAAAGATTCGAACGGTAATACGTGTTCCAGGGACTTGTTCGCCTGTTTCTGGATGCGTGTCTGTCACACGTTCCGTAATGATAATCGGTTCTTTCGGAAGTAAAGGATCTTTCGGTGGGATAGGTTCCGCTGGTTTGGGTGCTGGAATATGCACTTCACGGCCCGTGTTATAAACGATGGTTACACTACCGTCTTGATTTGTCCGAGTTTCCGTAATCGTTTCAAAGTTATACTCGAAGATTTCATCTTGGGCTGTTTGAATCACTTCCCGCGATACTTCTTCCCAGTATTCGCCACGCATTTGAACGAAGTTAGTTGGCGTGAAATTGGGAATCGTTTCTGGATCGACGTGACGATACAAGACGCGAACACGCTCGTCGCGACCCTCTTGTACTTTGACAATCTGTCCCGGTGCAACCGCACCATTATAACGGAACTGTGTCTTGAAACTAGAATCTTCAACGGTCATTTCGTAGAGTTCTTGTGGTTCTTCCACTTGTTGAACGCGTTGGTAAACGTAAGTAATTTCTTTCGTTACACCTGGTTCAAAGTATCCTCTAGCAGTAGACCCATTTTGATTGTAATTTGGTCTATTGATAGGATTCTCAACAGATGTCAACTGATAACCTTCACGATCTTTTTTTGCAGTCGTGTATTGTTCTGTTGACTTACCTGTCTGTGGAGTGCCTATAACTTTATCATCAATTGATAATAAGTTGCCATTTTGATCGACTGTTTCATATCGGTGATGTTCCAGGAATGCTCCAGATTTTTCTTCACCAATGGCTGTCCCGGAAGACGTCCGTAACCCAAAGGTATCATTCCAGTCAAATGTTGAGTTGTTTGCTGTTGTTCTTACACGGTGTTTTAATGGTGCAATCGTATCTGAACCAATAGTCCCAGTAAATTTACTATCAAGAACAATCACATATGGCGATCTGATATTACCAAAATACAAATTAGCATATGAAGTGCCACTAGTAGTTCCATATTGAGGGGTAATATTTACAGGTATAAGTTTATTCGTATCGACATGATAACTATCATTTAAAGTGATCGTACTAGGAACTTGATAAACACGTATCGTTGAATTTCTAGAATCTACTTGAGCACTTGAAGGACGTCCATCAAATTGACTTGGATATAAACTAACCCATGTATTATTAAGTGCATTTGCTGATGGATTGACATACACAATATGTTGATAATGATTGCCACCTGTATTATCTACATTTGTGATAATAGAAGTTGATCCAACTCCATAAGGATTCGTTACTTTCGGTGTACGATAAGAGATTGTATATGGTTCAGTATAATTTTCACCGGCTAAATTAAAAGTAGCATTAAATGATTTACTATTGGGTGTATTTTTTCGATCTGTAAAAATTGGCAGATCAAATGCACCAATAATATTTTCTTTATCATTAACATAATCTGTAAATGTATAAGTTAATGTCTTAGCTTGGGTATCATATACTCCATTAGCAATTATTTCACCATTAATACCGACTAAATTTCTGTTTTCTAATTTGAAATCATTTCTTGAATAGTCTGAATCACCATTCATAGTCATTTCATTAGGAATAGTAAGTGTAAAATAATCGCCAGCTTTTACATCACCATTTACAATGAATTCTCCAGCCAATCGTGCTGATCCGCTATTATTGGGATCCATTTGATTGTTATTTAATTTAGCTTTATAAACATCAACCAAATGATTCACATTTTGACCAACTCCGACAGTAGCACGAGCATTTGCTGGCATTACTGCAAAGACTTGGGCTGATTTTCGTTGTGAATCCGCATAAATAACGCCGGCTTTTGCGATTTCTTCATAGAGTGATTCCGGTGAATTAATTGCATTGAAGTTCACATGATTTAAAATACCTTCAACATCTTCACTTTCATACACTTCGCTTAAATGACGGCGCAATGTCGCTCTTGGATCGGTTGATGCTAACACTTCTTGCGTTAAATTAGTGAAATCTTCACGTCGTGCAATAACGTTAGCATCTTCAGATGATTGGTCAACTGTTTCAGGTGCATCAGAGATTGGTGCAGCGCTATTGGATGATTCTGTTGTAGTTGTTTCATCCGCTGATTCTTCACTATCAGTAGAAGTTTGTTCTTCTGATTCAGCTGTTGTTTCTACTTTATCTGAAGCTTTTGTACCTGCGTTATTAGACTGAGGCGCTGATTTATCTGATGTCGGTTTATTGGCTGATTCGGCTGAATCTTTTCCAGATTCTTCTGTAGTTTCTGATTCTACTGGTTCTGTTGATTCAACAGACTCTTCAACTTGTGTTTCTGTAGTCGCTTCATCGACTGTTTCTGGAACATATTCTGCCACAGATTCAACCATCTCAAATGTAGGTTGAGATGTTGGTACAGGTATCGATTCAGGTATTTGTTCGACTGCAGCAGGTGCATCTGCACCTTCAATTCCTTCCTGGGCGGAAGCAGAATCTGTTGTGATAAACATCCCAAGTGAAACCGAAACTAAACCGAAGCTCAATTTCCGTAAACTAAAACGTCCTTTTTCAGAGAAAGGATATTTAGATGTTTTGTTTTTCTTCATGGATCTACTCCTTCATAATATAATTCTTAATCACTTAAAATCAGGAGAACATTAAGGATTAATTTTACACTTTTAGAAACTGCCTGAACATTTAAAATTCCATATGTTAAAAATTTAAAAACAAACAGCTATTTGATAGCACTCTCCTTCCTTTCTAAAAATGCTCTCATGTAACCATTATGACCTAAGAGATAATATTTGTAAATATCCTTTTGGGTATTTTTGAATATTACAACATGGAAATGTAGTATTGTAAAAACATTGCTATAATATACTTAAATGCTGTAATTAGTTATTTTTATAGTAAACAAAAAATCCCCCGAAGCTTTTTGCTTCGAGGGATTCATTATTCGAATCGCTTCGATTAGTTGTGCATTAACATTCCTAATGTTAATTCGGCTGTAAATATGCTTACTTCTACTCGATTTAACCTAATTGCATATAATATTTACAATGATTTTCTTAAATCATCAATTTCTTTTGCAAAATCGGGGATGATCGGTTCGAAATAGATCCCTAATTTTTGATCACGATCTACCGATAAGCTATGTTGAATGGATTTTTCGACATAATGTGAACTTTTGTCCACTGCTTCTTTTATCGAATGACCTAGAAGATAATACGCAGTAATTAAACTCACAGAAATATCGCCAACACCTTTAAACCAAGTATCTGCTTTGTTATGCATATGATAGGATGGTTGACTATTTTCTGAGTAAACATAGTATCCTGTTTCAGTATCTCGTTTTTGTTCATCTTGATACACACTCGTTAATACGACATTTTTTGCGCCAAGATCACACAATTTCTGTGCAATTTTTGGATAATCATCTGGACCTAAATCTTCTGAATAAGGATATTCTGTCATTAAACATGCTTCCGTTAAATTTGGAACAATCACATCAGCATATTTCACTAATTTACGGAATTTTTCTGGAAAATCTTCACTAAAACCTGGATACAATTCTCCATAATCAGCCATAATCGGATCGATGATGACAGGTTTGTCATAATTAATGGTTTCAAGATAGTTAATCGTTGTATCGATTTGCTTACTATCAGCAAAATAACCCGTCAAGACACCTTTGAAGTCAATTTCTAATTCTAACCAATGATTTAATATTTCATCAAAAGATTCATTTAAATAGTGCTTCACTAAACCTGAATAGCCCATCGTATGAGTAGATAAAATTAATGTTGGCAGTAGCGCGACTTCAAATTGGGCTGCTTCTAAAATCGGAAGATTGGACATCCCGGCTACTTTAGCGACACCTGGTAAATCATTGATGACTAAAACTTGTTCACTCATTTATTTGCTCCTATCGTCTCTCATTAGGGAATGGTTTATTTTTTCCCCATTGCATTATCTTTGTTAATTTGTTCAACTCCGCCAAGATATGGAATAAGAACCTCAGGAATGTCGATTGATCCGTCTTCATTTTGATAATTTTCCATAATTGCGGCAACTGTACGTCCAACAGCTAAACCAGAACCATTTAAGGTATGTGCTAATTTCACTGTTCCATTTTCGTCTCTATAACGAACTTGTGCACGTCTCGCTTGGAAATCATGACAATTTGAACAAGATGAAATTTCGCGATAAGTATTTTGTGCCGGCATCCACACTTCAATATCATATGTTTTAGTAGCAGAAAAGCCCATGTCTCCTGTACTTAATATGATTCGACGATATGGTAGACCTAATTTTTCTAAAATTGCTTCTCCGTTTTCAGTCATTTCTTCTAATTGATTGAATGATTCCTCTGGTGATGAGATACGTACCATTTCTACTTTATGGAATTGGTGCATCCGAATTAAGCCTCTCGTATCTCGACCAGCTGATCCTGCTTCTGAACGAAAACATGGTGACAATGCAGTAACTTTGAATGGTAATTCTTTTTCATCCCAAATATTGTCCCCGAAATAATTTGTTAAAGGCACTTCAGAAGTTGGAATCAAAGTCATTGCTTGATCTTCTACTTCATCTACACGATAAGTATCCTCGGTAAATTTAGGATATTGTCCTGTTCCATACATTGCTCTATTATTTACTAAATACGGCGGGATCATTTCAACATAACCATTTTCATGTTGTTGATCTAACATAAAGTTATAAACTGCTCTTTCTAATCTGGCAGCCATTCCTACATAGTAAACAAATCTTGCTCCGGCGACACGCGCACCATTATCAAAGTCTAAGATTCCTAACTCTTCTCCTAATTCATAATGCGCCTTGGGTTCAAAATCAAATTGTGGCTGGTCACCTTTACGGTGAATTTCTTCATTTGAATCTTCATCTTCACCCACTGGAATTCCCTCTGCTGCAAGATTCGGGACACCTGACATAATATCGAATTCTTTTTTCTCTAACTCTTTGACCTGATTTGCAATCTCATCGATTTTATCTCCAAGTTGACGCATTTCACGAATTTGAGATTCACTATCAATATTTTGTCGCTTATTTACACCAATTTGTTCTGATACATCATTACGCTCTTTTCTTAAATTATCTAATTGAGGTAGTAAAGCGATTCTCTCTGTATAATAATCAACTGCTTGTTTTAATTCTTCTTTAGTTGCTCCGCGAGTTACTAAATTGCCAGCAATTTCATCAAAATTATTTTTTAACGCTTTGATATCTATCATTTTAGTTTGCCTCCTATTATTAAATATTTAATTTTACTATCTTGCTTTTCTTCTGTTTAGTGACGG
>JBHWOV010000116.1:0-26451 GCA_043424535.1 Aerococcaceae bacterium | reverse complement strand
TTTGTCCCGCTAGATGAAAAAATAATTTTGAAAAGGCTTACAACGAATATATGATTGACTTGTAAATAAAAGGACTAAAGAGGGGAGGGAATATGATGACAGATATTCAGTCATTATCTCAACATTTATTGAGAGCATATGAGACAGGTGTTGGCGTTGCTCCTTTGACAGAATTAGATCCTACGTTAAATATCGATGAAGCATATCGTATTCAGTTAGATTTTGTAGCTGATCGTTTAGAAAAAGGGCATCACATTGTAGGGAAAAAATCGGTTTAACTTCTAAAGCAATGCAAGAATCTCTAGGTGTGAATGAACCAGATTATGGACACTTATTTGAAAATATGCAGATTCAATCGGCAAATCCTATTATTCATGAAGATCAAGTAATTCAAGCTCGGGTTGAAGGAGAGTTAGCATTCGTTTTAAAAGAAGATTTAATTGGACCGAATGTAACAATTGAAGATGTATTGAAGGCGACAGACTATATCGTTGCTGCAATTGAAATTGTTGATAGCCGAGTAGCAGATTGGAAAATTAAATTAGAGGACACCGTATCAGATAATGGTTCTTCAGCATTCTATATTCTAGGGGATAAGAGATTTAAACCTGAAGAAATAGACCGCATTGGCGTAAAAATGGAACTATACAAAAATAATGAGCTTATTAATGAAGGAAACGGAGCTGCCGTATTAGGAGATCCAGCTTATTGTGTTGCTTGGTTAGCAAATAAATTACACGAATATGATATCCATTTGAAAGCTGGTGAAGTGATCCTATCCGGTGCTTTATCCGCAGCCATTAGTGCTCAATCAGGTGATACTTTTGTTTGTAAATTCACTGAAGGATTTGGTGATGTCTCTATTACATTTGAATAAAGGAGCGATACATTTGGCTAGAAAAATTAGAGCTGGAATTATAGGCCCAGGGAATATTGGTTCTGATTTGATGATTAAGCTGTTGCGGTCGGAAGTGATTGAATTAGTTGCTATGTTTGGAGTTGATTTAGATTCTCGTGGCATGGTGATGGCTCGAGAAAATGATCTTGAAACATTTGCTAATGGTGTTGACGGCATCTATGACATGCCAGAGGAACAACGCCCAGAAATTTTATTCGACGCAACCTCTGCATATGCACACGAACATAATAATCAAGTCGCACAAGAATTAGGGATTCGGATGATCGATTTAACACCAGCAGCAATTGGTCCCTTTACTTCTCCAAGTATTAATTTGACAGAACATATTAAAGAACCAAATGTCAATATGATTACTTGTGGTGGTCAAGCAACTACTCCCATTATTTATGCTGTCAATTCTGTTGCTGATGTAGAATATGCCGAAATCGTTGCTACGATTTCATCAAAGTCAGCTGGACCTGGAACACGCGCAAATATAGATGAGTTTACAGAAACTACTTCCAAAGCAATCGTGGAAGTAGGGGGTGCAGATAAAGGAAAAGCCCTGATTATATTGAACCCTGCAGATCCACCGATTTTAATGCGTGATACGATTTATTGTCAAATTAAAGGTGAATTTGATTCCGATGCTGTTCAACAAGCTATTGAAGATAAAGTTAAAGAAATTCAGTCCTATGTGCCCGGCTATCGTCTTCGTTCCAAACCTGTTATTAAAGATCAAATAGTGACAGTGTTTGTAGAAGTTGAAGGGGCAGGAGATTATTTACCTGTTTATGCTGGAAATTTAGATATTATGACGGCGTCAGCAGTTGGAGTCGCTGAAGTCATTGCCAAAGATATGCAAAGCCAATTTCAGGAGGTGGGCGAATGACCAAGGATGTTACAGTCATTGAAGTAGCTCTTAGGGATGGTTCACATGCTGTTGGCCATCAATTTACGAAAGAAGATGTCGCTGCTGTCGTTAAAGGACTTGATCAAGCAAAAGTGCCATACATTGAAGTTTCACATGGCGATGGTGTTGGCGGTTCATCGATTCAATATGGTTATTCAAAAGAAAATGACATTGAATTAATAAAAACAGCAAAAGAAAACGCTAGTTTCTCGAAAATTGCTTGTTTATTATTACCAGGTATTGGAACAGTTGAAGATTTAAAAGAAGCTCATGAAGCAGGCGCAGAAATGGTTCGTATTGCAACACACTCAACTGAAGCAGATGTGTCTGCCCAACATATTCGATATGCAAAAGAAGAATTAGGGATGACCGTTGTAGGTTTTCTGATGATGGCACATATGGTGACACCACAAAAATTATTGGAACAAGCTAAATTAATGGAGTTATATGGTGCAGACATCATTTATTGCACGGATTCTGCTGGAGCATTATTACCTGAAGGTGTCTATGATCGTGTACGTAATCTTGTATTAAATTTAAATGTCCCTGTTGGCTTCCATGCACACAATAATTTAGGACTTGCGATGGCAAATACATTAGCAGCATATGAAGCTGGAGCGACATACTTAGATGGTTCAGCACGTGCATTAGGAGCAGGAGCAGGTAATACACAAACAGAAGTAATGATTGCTGTCTTAGATAAAATTGGTGTCTATACAGGAGTAGATCTCTTCAAAATACAAGACGTTGCTGAAAATATTCTTGCACCGATTATGAAACGTCCACAAATCATTGATCGTAATTCATTGACACTCGGATATGCAGGTGTTTATTCTTCATTCAATCTTCATGCGAAGCGAGCAGCAGAACAATTCGATTTAGATGCTCGAGAATTGTTGATTGAGTGTGGAAAACGGAAAACCGTTGGTGGACAAGAGGATATTATCTTTGATATTGCTGCTGAATTAGCTGCGAAACGAACCTAAGAAACTTAATATAAATGTTTTCCAAAATGATATCTAAAATGTCATGTTATAAATTTTATGCTGAAAAATGGATGAATCTAAAATACGTTAGGGAGGGAATAAGTTTAAATTTTGAGTCGTCCTGTTGCTAAATAAAATTAAAACAATTAAGGAGAATTATTATGTCAGAATATAAAGAATTAAACTTTGATGTCCATCAATTAACACATGCGGAGTTATATACACCTGTCCTAGAAGAGTCAGTTGAATTTTTCTGTAAAGTATTAGGAATGACTGTTGTTAAACGTGATCAAGAAAATGAAAAAGTATACTTACGTGCGTATGAAGATTCCTATAACTATTCATTAGTACTCACTCAAAATGATGAAGCAGGACTTGCTCGTGTATCATTTAGAACATCTTCTCCTCAAGCATTAGATCGTACAGTAGAACGTATTGAAGAGTGCGGTGTTAAAGGTGAGTGGATACCAGCTGAAGAGAATGTTGGCTATGGTAAATCTTATGCTTTTGATGACTTAGATGGCCATCCAGTTGAAGTTTATTGGGAAGTGGAACGTTTCATTTCGCCTGAAGGCAAAAATTCAGTATTGAAAAATCGTCCACAACGTCGTCCTTTATCAGGTGTTCCAGTTCGTCGTATTGACCACATTAATATGATGACTCATCCAGATGTTGTTACTGAAAACTATGAGTTCTGGAGAGATGCATTAGGATTCCGTTTAAGAGAAGCTGTGGCAGTAGAAGAAGATAAATATTTTGCAACGTGGCTATCTATTTCACCATTAGTGCATGAAGTTGCTTTAATGGGAGATGAATTAGGAGGACATGGTCGTCTACACCACTTAGCGTATTGGTATGGTATGCCTCAGCATTTAAATGACTTAGCAGATATTTGTATTGAATATGGTATTCCAATTGAAGCTGGACCACTAAAACATGGTGTATCTCAAGCATTATGTATGTATATTATTGAGCCAGGTGGAAACCGTATTGAATTATTTGGTGACTCAGGTTACTTAATTTTCGAACCAGACTGGGAGCCAAAAGTATGGTCAGGTGACGAAACAGCTCAAGCTATTATTTGGTATGGTGGTGAATTTCCAGAAACTTATTTCCGCTATGGTACACCACGTATCAAAGATGAAACAGAAGAATTGAACTTGTACTATAATCCAATCAAAAATGCATTAAAAGATGAAAACTTCTTATCTGATATTTCAGATGAGCGTCGCCGCGAAATGTATCACGACGAAAAATAAACACAGTATTGATAATTAAAAGGCGGATATACTGATCCGCCTTTGTTGAATTAATTTGTAAAAATATAGGAGGAAAATAATATGTCAAGACCAGAAATAGGAAAAAGCGTTAAAACAGGCGAGTTTACAACAAATTATTTAGAAGTTGGAGAACAACATGGTGGAATTCCATTGCTATTTGTTCATGGATCTGGCCCAGGTGTTTCAGCATATGCTAACTGGCGTTTAATCTTACCATTAGTAGAAGATACTGCTCATGCCTATGCCATGGATATGATTGGCTTTGGTTATTCAGACAAGCCTACTGGTGATGAAGTGAATTATGGACGTGAATTATGGACACAACAAATCATAGACTTTATGGATGCTTTAGGTCTTGATAAAGTTAATTTAGTTGGGAATTCATTTGGCGGATCTTTAGGTTTATCTGTTGCTTTAAATTATCCTGAACGTGTCAATAAATTAATTATGATGGGACCAATGGGAGTAGAAGATCAAATTCCATTTGGTTTAAATGAGGTATGGGGATATAAAGGTACGAAGGAGCATATGGCTGAATTAATCGATTTATTTACTTATAACAAGGACTTTGCGAGTGAAGAATTGATTGAAACACGCCATAGCGCATCATTAGAACCAGGTTTCCATGAGGCATTTTCAACAATGTTCCCAGAACCACGTCAAAAATCATTTGATGATCTAGCTTTCCCAGATGAAGAAATTAAAACTGTAAAACAAAAAACATTGATTGTTCATGGCCGTGAAGATCATGTCATTCCAGTACGTAACTCATATCGTTTAATAAATCTGATTCAAGATGCAGAACTTCATATTTTTGGTGGTTGTGGACACTGGACACAAATCGAAAAATCTGAAGAATTTGCAAATCTTGTTAAAAATTTTGTTGCTGAAGATGTTGAATAATCATTCATAAATTAATTAGGAAGAATGTGAAACTTTGAAAAATAGACTCAAACAACAGCTGTTGAATGGTGAACAAGTTTTGGGTATTTTTCATGGAGTTGGGAATGCCTCTTTGGTTGAAATCATAGGCTATACAGGATTTGATTATGTTTTATTGGATACTGAGCATGGTCCTTATGATGTCGTAGCAACCCAAGAATATATCCGCGCAGCATTACTAGCAGGTGTAACACCACTCGTTCGAGTGAAAGACAATCAACGAAATTCATTATTGAAAATGCTAGATGTCGGAGCAAGAGGCATTATTATACCAAATGTCAAAACAGTTGAAGAAGTTGAAAATATTATAGCAAATTCAAAATATGCGCCTATCGGTAAAAGAGGATTTGGTGCTAATAATGGCAATAAATTTCTAACTGGAGACTATATCAATATGTCTTTATCGGAACTATTTGAGATACATAACAAAGAGACACTTGTGATACCACAATGTGAAACGAAAGAATGTTTAGATAATATTGAAGAAATTGTATCCTTAGAAGGTGTTGATGGAATATTCGTAGGTCCTTATGATTTATCCGTCGCATTAGGATGTCCTGGTGAAACGAATGCACCTTTACTCATTGAAGCGATGGAAAAAGTTCTACATGTCTGTCAAAAACACCATAAATTTGCTTTTATTTATGCACAAACAATTGAAGAAGCTAAACAACGTTTTGATATGGGATATACTTCAGTCACTTATTCAATGGATTCGATTATTTTTGCCGAAGCTTGTCAAAAAGTCATCCATGACATTAAGTCTGAATAAAATATAGATAAAAAGCTACACACATCGAACATTTAATGGATGTGTGTAGCTTTTTTGTATAATCATTAACCATCGTTAAGCTTGAATTTGTTTTTCAATTAATTGGATACACTCATCGTGATCGTGATTGCGAGCGACGCATTGATAGCGACCAAACAAAAGAATCGAATGATGCGCTTGATACCACAATTCAGGTGGTAATTTAGCAGTCATTTCCTTTTCAATCGTTAAAACATTATTGCTTTGTGATACGAGATGAAATTTTTGGGTAATACGCTTAATATGTGTGTCAACAGCAAATGCTGGAATATCAAAGGCATTTGTTAAAACAACACTGGCTGTCTTACGACCGACACCAGGAAGTGCTTCTAAATCTTTACGATTAGCAGGTACAACGCCTTGATGTTTGTCCACTAATTGTTTCGAAAGATTTTTTAAAAATTTTGCTTTATTTCGATATAATCCAATCGTTTTTATTTTCTCTTCGATTTCTTCAAGATCTGCTTCTGCCATCGCTTCAGGTGTAGGAAAAGTCTTAAATAATTCAGGTGTGGCTAAATTGACAGACGCATCGGTTGCTTGAGCACTGAGAACAACAGCAACAAGTAATTGAAAGTGAGTTTCATAATCTAATTCTGTTTCAGATTGTGGATATAATTGGATCATCGCATTCACAATAGTTTGTGTATCTTTAGTATTAAATACAAAGGATGGAGAATCAATTTTTTCTAACATACTATCCTCTTTCTATACTTCATTTTCTAAATAATTATAACGTGTCCATTCATTAATGCGTAAGTTCAATCTTTCTAAGAAATAGTCTCCTGTTCCATTAGCATCCGTTAACCCAATTAATATATATATCGGTTGATCATCTTCATAGTAAATCCCTGCATCTGTTACAACACTGTCCAAACGTCCGTATTTATTTGCCATGCCATTTTGAACATAGGCTGTAAATAATTGATTCGGTGTTGATTGATGCATTAAGTCAACTAAATATTCGTAAGATGGATCTTGAGAGATTTTATAAAAAACATTTAGCAGAATCTCGCTGGTTAAATAATTGTCTTGATAAGCGAGATTTGCGACAGAAGAAATATCTGTAAAATTACTTAGTCCATCGATATAACCAGCCCAGCTACCAAAATGATGATAGATGAGTGCCCAAGAAGTGACATTATTAGAATACAGAATTGTTTCTTGCATGAGTTCATCGAGTGTAAATGTGCCGAGTTCCCCATCATCACCCGATGCAATCAATGCACGTTCATCAATGGTAACGGGTGTATCATAAGAATAAACACCTTCATTAATTAAGTCGACATACATTGCGACGAGTCCGACTTTATAAATGCTAGCGATAATTTGTGGCTTTGTTTCATTTAAGAAATAAGTAGAATCATCAAGTAAATTATAATAAGCAATTGAAACATCTTCGACAGATGCCCCTGTTTCATCAAAAACATATTGAACAATTTCCTCAATGGATTTGTAATCCTCTATATTTTCGATAAAGTTTAAATCTGTTGCTTCCATTAAATCTAAATCATATATTTCTTCTAATTTAGCCTGATTTTTTGTATTTTCGGATTCATCCTGATCTTTTTCTTCTCCTGATTCATTGTCTTCAGATTGGTCCGTTGAAGAAGCGGTGGACTGAGAAAATTCCTCTTGACTCACACTAGTCGATTGAGATACTTCACTTGATGAAGGAAGAGTAGCGGTTGTCTCAGTTTTTTCATCTGATTGATTGTTATTTATTGCTAAACCAATAATGGCTATGACAGAAATGATAATAAATAAAATACCTAAAATATAAGGATAATTTTTAGGTGATTGATGGATATTTCTTCTTTTTGGATGTTTCATTGATTTTTCCTACCTTTTATCTTTCTTTACAATGTAAACATTATTATATAACTTTGTAATAAATTTGCAATTAATGCTTCATTAGTAATGATGAGAATGATGCGATATGATTGCATTTGTTATTTATTTTCGCTATAATTCATAAAAAGAATAAATGAAGCAGTCAAAGTGCTAACCGTTAATCTAATGTTATAGGGCGGTTTAGGCACTTTTTTTGTGTCAATAACTCAAATAGGAAGGAGAAACTTATGTATATTCAAGATACGATAGCAGCAATTTCTACTGCATTAGGTGAAGGAGCCATCGGAATTGTCCGGTTAAGTGGTGAAGAAGCGATATCGATTACGAATCGAATTTTTAAGGGAAAAGATTTAACTAAAGTAGCAGCAAATACGATTAATTATGGACATATTTATAATCCAGACAATGAAAAGACGATTGATGAGGTTATGGTGAGTGTAATGCATGCACCAAAATCTTACACTTGTGAACATATAACAGAAATTAATTGTCATGGAGGGATAGTTGCTGTTCAAAGTATTTTGGATCTAGTTTTAGAACAAGGCGCTAGATTAGCTGAGCCTGGAGAATTTACAAAACGTGCTTTTCTAAATGGACGGATTGATTTATCTCAGGCTGAAGCTGTGATGGATATGATCGAAGCTAAGACAAATCGTGCCATGAGCGCATCGATGTCACAATTACAAGGAAGTCTGTCATCTAAAATTACTGATTTACGTCAGCGAATGTTAGATACACTTGCTCAAGTTGAAGTTACCATCGATTACCCAGAATATGATGATGTAGAAGAACTTTCAACAAAAGAATTAAGTACAACAGCCCATTTAATAAAAGATGAGATTCAACGTATTCTCGCTCAAGCACAACAAGGGCGCTTGTTTAGAGATGGAATTAATACAGTTATTATTGGGCGTCCTAATGTTGGTAAATCAAGTCTATTGAATATTTTAACAGGAACTGACTCAGCAATCGTCACAGATATTGAAGGAACAACTCGTGATTCAATCGAAGAATATGTGAATGTTCGTGGAGTGCCACTAAAATTAACAGATACAGCAGGTATTCGACAAACAGAAGAAATTGTTGAAAAAATAGGTGTTGAAAAAAGTCGACAATTAATGGAAAGAGCAGATTTGATTATATTGATATTAAATCAAGCAGAACCATTACAAGAAGTTGATATTGAACTTTTAGAAGCGACAAAAAATCAAAAGCGCATTATTGTTATGAACAAACAAGATTTACCGTCAAAAATTAATCGAGATGAACTTCTTGAGCTAGCAGACGAGTCAGAATTAATTGAAACATCGATGATCGAAGAAGCAGGAATTGAGGCATTGGAAGAACAAATAGAACGTTTATTCTTTAGTGGGAATTTACAATCAGCTGAATCTAATTATTTGTTAAATACACGTCATACACAATTATTAAAACAAGCATTAAGTTCATTAGATGAAGTGATTGAAGCGACTCAGATGCAATTGCCTGTCGATTTGATTCAAATTGACTTTATTCATGCATGGGATACACTAGGCGAAATTACCGGTGAGAGTGTTCAAGATGAATTAATTGATAAATTATTTAGTCAATTTTGTTTAGGTAAATAAGGAGAAATTCAATGTTATCAACGATTTGTTATATTGATAATGGATCACAATTATTACTGCTAAAACGTGATAAAAAGCCAAATGACATTCATGAAGGAAAGTATGTGAGTGTCGGAGGTAAATTTGAGCCAGGTGAAACACCTGAAGCTTGTGCTATTCGAGAAATCAAAGAAGAAACAGGCCTAAATGCCAAATCATTAGATTTAAGAGGCTTTATCACATTTCCAGATTTTCGACATGATGGCGAAGATTGGTATAGTTTTGTTTATGTCGTCACTGATTATGACGGTCAGCTAATTGAAGAATGTGATGAGGGAACATTAGAGTGGGTCGATTATGAAGATGTTTTATCAAAACCTACTTGGGAAGGGGATTATATTTATCTGCAATGGTTAAAGGATAAATGTCCTTTCTTCTCTGCGCGTTTTACTTATGATTTAGCTGGTCAGTTGATCGATCATTCGGTTGTTTTTTACGATAAAGAAGGGGTTGAATAGATGCAATTATATGAAGCGAAAAAATATGATGTCATTGTTGTCGGTGCAGGTCATGCCGGAAGTGAGGCTGCCTTAGCGAGTGCACGCTTAGGAGCGAAGACATTACTTCTAACGATGAATTTAGAAATGGTTGCCTTTATGCCTTGTAATCCTTCCATTGGAGGCCCTGCTAAAGGGGTTGTTGTGCGTGAAATCGATGCATTAGGTGGTCAAATGGGAATCAATATCGATGCCACACAAATTCAAATGCGTTTATTAAATACAAGTAAAGGTCCAGCAGTACAAGCATTGCGTGCTCAAGCGGATAAACAGGCATATGCTCAGACAATGAAACAAACACTTGAAAATACAGAGAATTTAGACTTAGAACAAGGAATGGCAGTTCGTCTTCACTTAGAAGATGGTCAAGTAAAAGGTGTTATTTCAGAAACGGGTGCCTTATATCGTAGTGAAGCGGTTATTTTGACTGCTGGAACAAGTTCACGAGGAAAAATTATTATTGGTGAATTATCTTATTCATCAGGTCCAAATAATACATTACCATCCATTCAATTATCAGAACATTTATTAGAAATGGGTATAGAATTAACACGTTTCAAGACAGGAACTCCACCACGCATCCACGGCGATACAGTGAATTATGAAGCGACTGAAGAGCAACCAGGGGATGAGGAACCGATTCATTTTTCTTATATTACTGAAGAAGAATCTGGTTTAGGTGCGAATGTTTCTTGTTGGTTAACTCACACAAATCAACAAACACATGAAATCATTCAAGAAAATCTCCACCGTGCGCCAATGTTTTCTGGAATCGTAGAAGGAGTCGGTGCTAGATACTGTCCATCCATCGAAGATAAGATTGTGCGATTTTCAGATAAGCCAAGACATCAAATTTTTATCGAACCTGAAGGAATCAATACAAAAGAAATGTATGTCCAAGGTTTATCAACGTCTCTTCCAGAGGATGTCCAACAAGAAGTTCTTCATAGTGTAGAAGGTCTTGAGAATGCTAAATTAATGCGTCCAGGATATGCTATTGAATATGATGTTGTTGTGCCACATCAATTACAATTAACATTAGAATTAAAAGAATTCCCTGGATTATTCACAGCTGGACAAATGAATGGAACAAGTGGATATGAAGAAGCAGCCGGACAAGGTATTATTGCGGGAATTAATGCTGCCTTAAAGGTCCAAGGAAAAGAACCTTTCATTTTAAGACGCGATGAAGCCTATATTGGAGTCATGATTGATGACTTAGTTACAAAAGGAACGACAGAACCTTATCGTTTATTAACATCTAGAGCAGAATATCGTTTGCTATTGCGTCATGATAATGCAGATTTACGTTTAACAGAAAAAGGTCGTGAAATTGGACTGGTCGATGACAAACGTTATCAATTATATCAAGAAAAAGTCGCGCAAATTGATGAAGAATTGAAAAGATTACAAAATATTCGGATCACACCAAATACTGCTGGTATTGATGAATATTTTGAACGTGTCGGTTCTACCCCTTTAAAAGATGGGATTCTAGCTAGCGATTTATTGAAACGTCCCGAAATTCGTTATCGTGATTTGGTCAATTTAATCCCACGAGAAGAAGGACCAGTACGCCAAGATGTTGGTGAACAAGTAGAAACACAAATTAAATATGCTGGATATATCAAAAAAGCAAATCGTAAAGTAGAAAAAATGGCAGGGATGGAAGCAAAACAAATTCCTCAAGATATTGATTGGGATCAAGTAGATAATCTGGCAACTGAAGCAAGAGATCGATTGAAATTAATTAATCCAACAACATTAGGCCAAGCTAGCCGAGTGAGTGGGGTTAATCCTGCAGACATCGCAATTTTATCAGTGTATTTGAGCCAGCCATATAGCCAAATTCCAAGAATTAAAACTTCAAGTAAATGATTTAATTTCAAATTGTAGATTTTAAAAAGAATATAAAAATAGCCCTTTCATGATAATGTTACATGAAAGGGCTGATTTTTTTATAGTAGAGATGGTGATTGTTTATCTAATGAACGTAAGGGTTGAATGTCGCGAACAATTTCTAAGGTTCCTTGATAATTCAACTCACAATCAAATATAGGAATAAACATAATATGAATTACTTCCCCAGTCGATTTTGTGAACCAAATTGTTTCTTGTTGTTTTTCTTTGCGTTTGAAACTTTGGACTAATTTATTTATTTTTTGCCAAAGTTTAGGAGGATGACAAAATTAAAGATTACCTTTCAATTGAGCAGGATTCCTTTTGAAATACATTTGTTCATGAGAAAGATGATCATTGTAAAACATGAATAAATCTTCTCGGTTGACAAAAGTAATTTCTCCTTGAAAGGCATTAATTATACCATTTATTTCTAAAAGCGACATTTCACCCCAACATATATGAAAGGATTCATCTGACGATGCTAACTCAGGAGATATATCTTCTCGTTTTTCTTCATAGGTTAATGTAACCATCATATTATCGAAAGATATACGTTTTGATTCTAATCGTTGTTCTATATCTTCTTCAAAGTCTTTAACACTCATTATGAGGCTTTTGGATTCGACTTTGACGGAAGGGTCGACAGGATCAATCGTTCGCTTCATCGGTATATCAATCGATTTTAATGCGGAAATTTCTTCATCCACTTGTAGGAAACCTAAATATGTTTGTTGATCATCATAGACTGCGATAAATTGTGTCACTAAGGAATAATTCTCATTTTCATCATAAAAAGTATAAATTTTATTATCACCAGATTGAAAATTTGCCACCATGTTATTGATTTTTGGAACAATCTTTTCGGAATAAATATTTGAATAATGAACGTTACGTTCATCACTGTTATAAATAGGAAGTGACGGAATATATTTATCATTAAAATAACGATGAATTCCATTGGCATCAAAAAATCGTATATTCCATGGCATATAATCCAATAGCCACTGAACTTGATTTAAATTTAATATGCCATGAGTAAATGGATGTTTAATGAGTGAATCATAGCTATAATATGGTGATATAGCGTTTGGTTCAATATTAATCATGAATTGCCCATGTGGTGTAGATAATTTGTACGCGAGTACCGACTCAACAGATGACTCTTCACTCCAATAATTAGAGTAATCCTGCTTCACTACTTCAGCAGGTATCGACTGCAACGTTTGTTCTTTTGTCTCTATTTCTGCTGAGGTAGGCTGTGTGATTATTTCAGGCTCCCATTCTTCCTCAGGAGGAATGATAGTATAACCATATATTTTACTTTCTTGAGCTATTTGATACCATTCTTCAGTAGACAATGCTTCGAGTAATAGATTTAGAAGAATCGCTTCTTCTTTAAATATCATTTCTCTAAATTCAAAAGCAAAGCTTTCATAAGCTTGTTTTACTTTATCTAATGTGGTTTGATCAGGTAATTTTTTGATTTCTTTTTTAGCTATTTGATATAATTCGCGAATTTCATCATCTTTTGCCCACATAACTTTGGGAGGAGCATCATAACCATGACGTTCTAAAAAAGGAAAAAAGACACTCTCTTTTCGATTATAATGCTTTTCAAATTCTCCTACTAAGTTAAATTGTTTTTCTAAACCATTTAACAGGCCAGATTCTTTTTGTATATCTAGATTTGATAAAGCACTTAATATATTTTCAATGCGTAAAAGAGCTGCTTGTAAAGCGGCGTTTTCATTTTTGTAAACACGCACTGGATGCCCAGGTAAATCAGCTTCAGGGATGCCTTGTTCATCGATTTTTCCTTTAAATAAATTGGCATGGACATTACACAATTGAAGCACATCTTCATAAGTAATATCATTATCGTCATCGAAAACAAGTTGCTGTTCCATGAGCGCAATTTCAATGGCACTGACGTCGCTAAAATGAGTATTAAATTCTTCTTGAATTGATTCAGGTGCAGCTCCATGATGTAATTTTAATAGCATCTCTTTGAGAATATCGATTCTTTGTTCAGTCTCCATTTTCTTTTACTCCCTTCACGGTATAACCATTCCATTCAAGTTCTTGAATCAATTGTTCTTTAGATAGATGAATCATTTCACAGCCTTTATTTAACGACACTAAGCGACCTACAGATTCACGCATAGTAGGGTTACTAAGAGGCTTGAAACCAAGTTGGATTAATAAATCTAATAATTCAGGATGTTGTTTTAATGTGTCATAAACAGGTAATGACAGATCAACGATATTATTCATTTATATCTCCTTCGATAAGTGATAATTTTTCATAAGTTATATTGTTTTTAATTAATAATTCAATCGCATAGTCATCTTGCCGATAATCATGTTGGTAATAAATTGCTTTAATACCTGCTTGAATTAAAGATTTTGTACAATTTAGACAAGGGAAATGTGTAATATAAGCGGTTGTCCCCTTGGTGGCGATTCCTTCCTTTGCACAATAAAGCAAAGCATTCATTTCAGCATGAATGGTTGCAATACAATGTCCATCACGCATTTTATGGCCAATCTCCGAACAATGTGGATTACCTGAAACAGAACCATTATAGCCTGTTGATACAATTCGATGATCATCATTCACTAAGACACAACCTACATAAGCACGATCACATGTTGATCTACTTGCGACCATTTCTGTAATTTCGATAAAGTATTCATGCCAAGATTTACGCATTCTCATTTCCTCCTCATATTGTTAATTGCATTATATCAGAATGTATTGATGATGCGTCATAACTATGATGAAAGAATTATAAAATAAAAAGATTGTGAAAAACCAAACATAGTGTATAATGATATTATAGAAAACGTTTGCTTTTATGAAGGAGGAACAGAAATGGGACATTCTATCTTAACAAATTTAGAATATGAAATTTTTATTGCACCTGGCGCTTATTTTCATCTAGAAACAGATTGGTTTACGACAGACCAAGAAATTCAATCCATTATTATTGACCAAGATAATGTTTTTTCAAAAATATTATCACTTTATCCTAAAAATTTTGTTTTATATTTAGAGCAAACACCTGAAGGAAGTATTTATCGGACAAATTATCCTCTGAAACTCAAAGAAGGAACGGATAGTTATTGTGTCGATTGGGAGTAGTATAATCAGCAAATAATAACATGCTTCATAATAAATGATGATCTAATTATGGAGCATGTTATGATTGATCGTTGAAATTAATAATTATAAATTTGCATTTGTAGAGATTATGTGGTTTAATAATGAATGTTCTGGTTCTTTAGCTCAGTTGGGAGAGCACTAGCTCGACAAGCTAGGGGTCGCAGGTTCGAACCCTGCAAGGACCATTAACTAACATTAGAAGACTTCAGATAGTTAAATTTGAAGTCTTTTTATTTTGTCATAAATAGCATTATAGTAAATTAAATGGGCGGTCATTTTTACGCAATGATATTGTGACAGAGAGCTTTTGTGTCATTTAAAGTAAATTTATGGTATAATAAACCATTATGAGAAACATTATTTTAATGTCATAGTGGATATATTTGATTGGAGGGTACTTATGAGAAAACTGTATGATCAAAAATTAGAACAACATTTTAATTCATTAAAAGAGATGTCTTTAGCAGTCAATTCACAGTTAGAAAAAGCGATGCTTGCATTAGATACTTTAGATTCTGATTTAGCTCAAACAGTGATTGATGGTGATCAAGAAATTAACCAATTTATGGTTGATATCGAACGCGAATCTTATCTAATTGTTGCAACTGAACAACCGGTTGCTGCAGATTTACGGTTAATTTTTGCTGTGCTTTTAGCGAGTGTGGATTTAGAAAGAATTGGTGATCACACACGTTCGATTGCTGAACAAGTCATTCAAAATAAAGATAAAGAAAAGATTAATGTATTGGATGATATTGTTGATGAAATGGCTAACGATGCACAACAAATGTTAGTAGATGTTATTGCTGCATTTGAAAATAGAAATATTGAAGCAGCTAAAATGATTGCTAAACGTGATGATAAGATTGATGCGGGTCTTCAAGAAGTATTAAAGACTTCAAAAGAGATGCTTAAAGCACAAGAAAGTCAAACAGATCAAGGTGTTTCATATATTCGTATTGCGAATAATTTAGAGCGAATTGGTGACTATGTCACAAATCTATGTGAGCGGGTAGTTTACCTAGAAACGAATGAAATCATTGAATTGGCATAATGATTTTATTGATACTCTGTTTATCAGAATAAATAGTGAAGTTTAAGAAAGGTGGGCCTCAAATATAATGAGGCTCATTTTTTAATGTTTTTGGAAAGAATTAAGCGTTATCTTAAATAATTTCACATAGAATTTTAATATGTGCTATAATCATTTTAATAATCGAAAAGAGGTTTATAAGATGGACTATTCAAATTTAAATAAGGCAGCTCAAGCGGCTCCACCTAATCTAATTCGTGCTTTTGGAGAAAAAATTAGTCATATTGAAGGCTTATTGGCCTTTAATATTGGAGAGCCTGATTTTGCGACGCCAGAAGCTGTAAAGCAAGCGACGATTCAATCAATTGAACAAGATCAGAGCTTTTATTCACATTCTCGTGGTGTGATGGAATTAAGAGAAGAAATTGCACGTTACATTCAGCGTAAATTTAATGTGAGTTATGACCCAGCTACTGAAATTTTGGTAACCATTGGTTCAACTGAAGGACTTAAAACAGCAGTGGATTTAGTGACTGAACCAGGAGATAATATTTTGGTTGTTGATCCAAACTATGTTATTTATGATACGCAAATAACATTAGCTCAAGGCAATATTATCCCTATCGATGTACACGATGATTCATTTAAATTAACACCTCAAGCAGTGCATGACAAAATGGCAGAGATTGGTGAGGCAAAGGCAATTATTTTTAATTATCCTACCAATCCAACAGGTGTAACTTATTCGAGAGAAGAGTTAAAAGCTTTAGCGGAAGTATTTACTGAATATGATTTATATATTATTTCTGATGAAGTTTATTCGGTATTTAATTATGGGGAAGAGCCACATGTGTCGATTGCTGAATTTGCTCGTGAACGGACTTTACTCATTAATGGCGCAAGTAAAGCATTTGCGATGACTGGATGGCGGACTGCCTTCTTAGCAGCTCCTAAACCATTAATTGATGTTGGATTTGCAGTACATCAATCGATGATTACAGCAGCTCCAACACAAATTCAATATGGTGCGATTGTAGCATATCGTGACCTAGACGAACACGTGGAAGAGATGCGTCAATCCTATCTACAACGTCGTAATTTAGTGATGGCTGGATTAGATGAATTAGAAATTCAATATATCAAACCAGAAGGTGCGTTTTATATTATGTTTAAAGTACCAGATTGGTTCCATGGCACAGACCAAGATTTCTGTTTAGAAATAGCTGAACAACAAAAAGTAGCTTTAACACCAGGAAGTGTCTTCGGCGATGGTGGTAAACAACATGTTCGCATTAGTTATGCTTCAAGTGAAGAAAATCTTAAGATTTTACTGGAACGTTTAAGCGAATTTAAAACAGATTATCTCCAAAATAAAAAATAATATTTATATACACATAGAAAGACAAATGGAATAATTAAGTCTTTCTATGTGTTTTTGTTTGTGTATAAAAATGAAAGGGGTGTAATTC
Organism: Aerococcaceae bacterium; assembly: GCA_043424535.1. GTDB lineage: Bacteria > Bacillota > Bacilli > Lactobacillales > Aerococcaceae > DSM-111022. The sequence continues at coordinate 9,054 of JBHWOV010000116.1, read as the reverse complement.
AAATACACTTAAATTTGGAATAACATATCAAAAGTTTTTAATCCAGTCATATATAACTAAATATAAGGGTGCAATTGTTCCTTCCTTGTCAATTTTAAAAAATCATGCTAAACTATTGTTAGTTTATAAACTAACAAAGAGGTGAAGATATGTTTTCGGGAGTGAGATTACGTCAGAGACGAGAAGAATTGCAAATGTCGCAAGCAGAAATGGCACGTGCCTTACAAATTAGTCGAACATCTTATTTTAATTGGGAAAATAATAAGACCCAACCCAATGAAACAAATCTCAATAATTTAGCTGAGATATTGAAGGTTGAACCACTCTATTTCCATAGAGATTATGAATTAATAGCCTTGTATCATCAATTACATCCTACAAATCAACAAAAATTTATGCATTATGGTCAGACTTTATTAAATAATCAAGCAAATGATAAACCTGAAACAGTTTATGAATATCATGTTTATGAAAAATTATCAGCTGGGTCTGGTTATGGCTATCTTGAAGAGCGATCTTATGATGTGGTTTATCATGATGAAGAAAAAGAATATGACTTAGCTTCATGGGTGTATGGTGATTCGATGGAACCAAATTATCCGAATGGATCTGTTGTATTGATTCGCGACACTGGATTTGACTATGATGGCGGTGTATATGCAGTTGAATGGGACGGACAAACCTATTTAAAACGTGTTTATCGTGAAGAAGAGGGATTACGTTTAGTCTCTTATAATTCAAAATATCAAGATAAATTCGCTCCTTATCGTGAAGAACCACGAGTCATTGGACAAGCGATTGATTATTTTGTTCCGAAGGAGCGATAGAATGGGAATCATTGATTATAGTCGAGAACCTCGTTCTGACATTGCTTTTTTTGATATGAAATCTTTTTACGCTAGTGTAGAGTGTGTAGAACGTGGGCTCGATCCTTTGACAACATCATTATGTGTTGTGAGTCGTTCAGATAATTCAAAAGGGTTAATTTTAGCCAGTTCACCAACTTTTAAGAGAGTTTATGGTAAAAAAAATGTGGGTAGAAGTTATGATTTGCCATTCAATATTCATACACGCCGATTTAACTATCAAGTTGCTCGGCGTCAAAATTTACCGATCACTCGAGAGTATGTTCAATATATTGAGTTATGGGCTAGAAAAACACTGATTGTGCCACCACGGATGGGCAAATATATCGAAGTAAATTTAAAAATTCAAGAAATTTTACAAAATTATGGTACGCCTGAAGAAATATACCCCTATTCTATCGATGAAGGCTTTATTGATGTAACAAAATCATTGAATTATTTTTCAGGAGACTCACAAATATCTAGAAAAGAAAAATTAGACAGCCTCAGTGCCCGCATCCAATATGATATTTGGCGCCAAACGGGGGTCTATTCAACGATTGGCATGAGTAATGCAAATCCTCTATTAGCAAAATTAGCATTAGACAATGAAGCGAAAAATACTGATGGCATGCGTGCCAATTGGTCATATGAAGATGTTGAAACAAAAGTTTGGAAAATTAAGGAATTGACCGATTTTTGGGGAATAGGTAAGCGAATGGAGAAGCGATTGAATCGAATGGGTATTTATTCAGTTTATGATTTAGCGATGAGTAATCCAGATGATTTGAAGCGTGAATTTGGAGTGATTGGTGTTCAAAATTGGTTTCATGCACATGGTGTCGATGAGAGTAATGTTCGAGAAAAATACAAACCAAAAAGCAAAGGCATCGGTAATTCACAAGTATTGCCACATAATTACACGAGCCAACGTTCGATCGAATTGGTCTTAAAAGAAATGGGAGAACAAGTTGCTATCCGATTAAGACGAGCAAAAAAGAATGCAATGACAGTGGCTATACATGTAGGTTATGCTAATGAAACTGAACAAAAATCGATGAATGTTCAAAAAAGTATTGATCCAACACAAAATACAAAAACACTTCAAAAAGTGATTATTGATTTGTTTAGACAACATTATACTGGTGGAGCTGCTCGAACAATTGGGATTCGATATGAGAACCTGATTGATGAATCGATTGTATACTATACTTTATTTACAGATGTGAATAAAATGAATCGTGAAAATCGTTTAGATCATACAATTGATCAAATACGTCAAAAATATGGCTTCTTATCTATTCAGAAAGCAACGGCATTGACAAAAGATTCTAGAAGTATTGCTCGTAGTAAATTAATCGGGGGCCATTCAGCTGGTGGTTTGGACGGATTAGAATAATGGTTTATCGAGAATATTTACCTTACCAATCAGCACGTGAGTATCAGGACCGCAAGATGGCTAAATGGATGGGCTTTTTCTTATCTGAACATACATCATCTCTACAGGCTGAAAAGGAAGAGATAATAGACCCATCCGAATATCTTCCTTTGGAACAAATACTAGTTTTATTAAAACAATCTTATTTATATCAATTTCAAGTGGAGCTGCGAACAAAGCAATTTGATAAGATCAAATATTATCAAGGAATTGTGAATTATTTAGATAACCAAAAAATCGGTTTAAAAACGTCAACGAGTTATGAATTTATTGAGTTAGAAAATATAATAGATATTTATTTACAGGAGGAGTGATAAGATGTTGCCGTCAGATTTGTATCATAATAATCTACAATTTGATTATTTCAGTGATAATTTTCAACGTTTTGAAGAAGATTTTTATGAATATTCAGATTTAAATGTTCCTTTAACGTTTTTAACAGATGATTTATTGAAGACGATGGCAAAAGCACAGACCAATTATTTTAAATTAATTGCAAAAAAATCTTCAGATTCTCAAGATCATTATTTTTTCTTTCGAGTGAAGTCACCAGAGGAAAACTCAGAAATACGAATCTATGAATATATCGGTCAACGTAGTCAAATGCCTCAATAAATTTAATAAATTGAATGATAGGCATAGAATGTAGCACACTATGATTACTTTAGTACATAAATAAAATCAACCGTTCCATTATCTATTGAATTTTTAGATGATAGAACGGTTGATTCAGTTATACTTTGGAAATAAAATGATGCGTTATGAAAAGATACAAAACTTTATTAATCGATTGACGGCTCGATAATAATAGGATCTTTTGGATAGCGATTTAACACCTCACAACCATCAGCAGTGACTAATACTAAGTCTTCAATACGCACCCCAAGATGTCCAGGGATATAAATACCTGGCTCAATTGAAAAAATTTGGCCTTCGCGACAGTGTGCATGATTAAATTGACTAACGTCACCTGCTTCATGACAGTCTTGGCCAATAAAGTGACCTGTGCGATGTGTGAAGAATTTACCGAAGCCAGCTTCATCAATTAATTGTCGAGCGGCTAAATCAATTTCACTAAAAGGAACTCCAGGTTTCACAGTAGCAATAGCTGCTTGATTAGCTTTAAGAACAGTATCGTATACTTTTAAAGCATAGTCTGAAGGATGGCCATAAAAAACAGTGCGGGTCATATCACTAGCATAATTTTGATGCATCGCTCCAATATCAATCACAACAGTATCACCATAATCAGGTTTATGGGAACTCGTTGTATGATGTGGATCAGCACCATTTGGACCATATGCAATGATGGGGTCAAAAGAAAAGCCATCCTGATTCAAAGAGCTATAAATATCGCCTAATTGTTGCTTAAGTTTGTTTTCTGAATAATTAAAGGGCAATAAATCAATTAATTTGGCCATTGCTTGATCATTAATGTGTGAAGCTTCACGCATAATTTGTTGTTCTTCTAAAGATTTAATTCCACGCAAATCATCGATAAGATAACTGTTATTTAGAGGTTGCAGTTGAGGTTCAATTCGCAATAAATCTAAAAGAAAATGTGCAGGCCAGTTTTTATCAATTCCGGATGGACCAGAATGTAATTTTTCTACTATTTTTTCAAGAACAGTTTCACCATCACTATAATAAATAATATTTATTGATTCTTTTAATTGGGATGTCAATTTAGGACGCGGGAAGAGACGATTGAGAAATAGCTCTGCAGACCCATCTGCATGAACTAAAAGTAGTAGCAGACGTTCACCAGGTTCGGTATAATAATCTATAAAATAGCGAATACTAATAGGATCACTGATTAATTGATTGGATACTTTTTGTTCTCTCATTTTTTCAATGAGTTTTTCTAAACGAGTAGACATTTAAATAACCTCCGGTTCATAAAATAAATATAATAATGTATAATCAAGACTAAGTATAACAATTTTAACAATACTGATGTTATTTATTTTGGGCACATTTGATTATCAAAATTTTATGATAACTTCATTGAATGATTTTTTTGGATTAGGAGGAAAAATGAAACATTTATTAATTGGAATAGTACGACTTTACCAGCGTTTTATTTCCCCATTATTTCCACCAAGTTGTCGATATTATCCATCATGTTCTTCTTATACTATTCAAGCAATAGAAAAACATGGTGCATTTAAAGGGAGTTTGATGGGGGTAGCTAGAATTGGAAGATGTCATCCTTTTGTTGAAGGTGGTCGAGATCCAGTGCCTGATCATTTTACTTTAAAGCGACAATATCCAAAAGACTATAAAAAAAAATCAGATGATCATCAATCATAAATATTTGAGTCATAAGAGAAGAATTTTTGTTGAAAGAAGCTATGTGGTATAATCAAAAAGTAATTAACAATGAAGGAGGAAGGGAATGTGGCTGATTGGTTCGCTCGCTTTATGTCAGAAAGACCATTAATTCAAATTATAGATATCGCTCTTGTTTGGTATATCATTTATAAATTATTGATGTATGCAAGAGGAACTCAAATGATCAATCTTTTAAAAGGCGTAGGAATATTTATTTTTGCTAAATTTCTCAGTGCGACACTCGGTTTGAGAACAATCGATTGGATGCTTGGCCAAGTTCTAGGTTGGGGTGTTATTGCTGTGATAGTTCTTTTCCAACCTGAATTACGGCGCGCATTGGAGATTCTTGGTAGAAATATATCTGGAAATCGTCCTCGAACACAGAACCCAAGTAAAAAATTAATTGATGATTTAGAGTATGCGGTTAAATACATGTCGCGTCGGAAGATCGGTGCTTTGATTGCAATAGAAGGACAAGATGAATTAGGTGAAATAATTGAAACAGGTGTGAATCTTGATTCAGCTATTAGTAATCAGTTATTGATTAATATTTTCATCCCAAACACTCCTTTGCATGATGGAGCAGTTGTGATTCAAAACTTCAGAGTGGCAGCAGCATCTTGTTATTTGCCTTTATCAGAAAATGGTAATATACCTAAAGAGTTAGGAACACGCCATCGAGCTGCAATCGGCTTAGGAGAAGTAACAGATGCGCTAGTCGTCATTGTCTCAGAAGAGACAGGCGATATTAGCTTAGTGAAAGAAAATCATATGCACCGTGGTGTGGACTCTGACGAATTAAAAAACTTATTAGAAGAATATTTAGTGATTGAAGAAAGTGCTACACCAAAAGATCCTGTCGAACAATTTAAACAGATAATTGTTAATGGCTTTAAGTCAAGGGGGGATTCAGATGAAAAATAAACATCCCAAAAAATGGACCAATAGTATTTGGTTTATTCGTTTAATTTCATTATTGTTTGCAATATTCTTATATGCTTTTGTTGGAACAGAGAATAATCGTTTTGCTACGCGTACAAATAATACAAGCATTAATGTCAGTGAAACGGTATCTAATGTGCCAGTTCAATTAGGAGAAATAGATGATGATGTATTTGTGAGTGAATTACCGGAAAGTGTATCTGTAAAAATTACAGGACCGCAAAATATTGTCACACAAGTGTTGGCCCAAGATTTATATGTTGTGACCGAAAATCTTCGAGGCCAAGAGATGGGAAGAGCTCAAGTCAGATTAGAAATGCCAAATGAATTAGAAGAATCAGGTGTTGAATATCAAATAACCCCATCTCGTGTTATCGTAGATTTGGATCGTTTAGCGTCGAAAGAAGTTGAGCTTGATTATGAATTGAGTGAAGATTTAATTCCAGATGGCTATGAAGTCGAGAGCGTGTCATTAGATCCAGCGACCGTAACATTAACAGGAAAACAATCTACAATTGATAAGGTAGATCGAGCTTATGTAAAAATCACGAATGATGAGCCTATTACAGACACCTTCACCGGAGAATTTCCAATTGAAATACGTGATAGTTCGAATAATTTATTAGATCTGAACGCAGATATTTCACATACATCTGTGACAATTGAAGTGAATCAAATAGGGAATTCTCAAGCTAATGTTAATTTGGAAATCATTGGAGAAAATACAGATGAATATACCTATCAATATGAAGTTATTGGCCCTAATGCAGTTTCTTTAGATGGGGATAATGCAACGATAGAAGGTATTAATCAAGTAACAGCAGTATTAGATATGAGTCAAATTACTGAATCTGGGACTTATCAAGCAAGAATCCAACCCATTTCGGGTGTGAATAGTGTGACGCCTTCAAGCATTGATGTGAGAGTAACGGCACAGCCCTTGAATACCAATCAAACAGAAACAACGCAGGAAAGTTCAGTTTTACCATCTAATCAAAGAGAAGAAACGCCTACTGAAGTTGAGCCGGAAGTAGTGGAAGAAAATTTAGGTTCTGAAAGTGAATCGATTGTAAGTGAATAAAGTAATAAAGAAAAATAGGAGAATATTATGAGACAATATTTTGGAACTGATGGTGTGCGTGGTGTTGCAAACAAAGAATTGACACCAGAATTGGCATATCGTTTAGGTCGTTGTGGTGGTTATGTATTAATGCAACATACTCCAAATGAGGAGCATCCACGCGTTTTGGTAGCAAGAGACACACGAATTTCAGGTGAATTATTAGAATCAGCATTGATTGCTGGCTTATTATCTGTAGGAATTGATGTGATGAAACTAGGTGTCATAACAACACCAGCTGTATCTTACTTAACACGTACATTAAAAATAACCGCAGGTGTTATGATTAGTGCATCACATAATCCTGTGGATGATAATGGGATTAAGTTTTTCGGTAGCGATGGATTTAAACTCTCTGATGAACAAGAGCATGAAATTGAAGCCTTATTAGAAAAAGAGGATAATCTACCGCGACCGAGTTCTGATGGTTTGGGTAAAATTGAAGAATTTCCTGAAGGATCAATCAAATATATTCAATATTTAGAAACAACTATTGATACAGATTTATCCGGTATTAAAGTTTGTGTTGATGCAGCAAATGGTGCTGCTTCTCCTTTGGTGAATCAATTATTTGCTAACTTAGAAACAGAATTTGTGAGTATGGGAGATCGACCAAATGGCTTGAATATTAATGATGGCGTAGGCTCTACTCATCCTGAAAAACTACAAGATTTAGTCAAAGAAAAAGATGGTTATGTCGGTGTCGCTTTTGATGGTGATGGAGACCGAATTATTGCTGTTGACGAAAATGGTGAAATTGTTGACGGTGATAAAATCATGTATATTTGTGGTAAAGCCTTAAAAGAAAAAGGTCAATTGAAAAAAGATACTATTGTTTCAACGGTTATGAGTAATTTAGGTTTTCATAAAGCTGTTGAAGAAGAAAATATGACTGCTTTCAAGACAGCAGTAGGTGACCGTTATGTTGTACAAGCAATGCGTGAAGGTGACTATAATTTTGGTGGAGAACAATCGGGTCATATTGTATTTTTAGATTTAAATAAAACAGGGGATGGCCTCTTAACTGCGATTCAATTACTTTCAGTGATGAAAGAAACTGATAAAACACTCGCTGAATTAGCTTCGGAAGTAACCATTTATCCTCAAACATTAGTCAATGTACGTGTACACGATAAAAATACAGTCATGGATGAACCAGAAGTAAAATCAGTAGTTGCAGAAGTGGAAGCAGAAATGGATGGAGATGGACGTATATTAGTACGACCAAGTGGAACAGAACCATTATTAAGAGTTATGGCTGAAGCATCTACTCAAGAGCGCTGTGATTATTATGTTCATAAAATTGCTGACGTCATTCAAAAAATTCGTGGTATAGATTAAAATAAAAATAGCTCTCAAATGACGAAAAATCGTGATTTGGGAGCTATTGTTTTAATTGTATGCCAATGATATGACATAATATAAGAAAGATTGTCTCTTTCATTTATTTATTTTTATTGCGATATTTTTTTCTAAACTGTGACGGAGTAATATGGTTACTTTCTTTAAAAGTTTTAGAAAAGTGTGACGGAGAATGAAAACCAACACGATCAGAGATTTCTGTGATAGATATATTTGTTTCAGTGAGCAATTTTTCTGCTTCAGCTAACCGCACATGAATCAAATAATCGATAGGAGACAGTCCAGTTTTTTGTTTGAAAAGACGAATGAAATAATATTTATTAATATTTGCAGTATCCGCGAGTTCGTCTAGAGTCAATTTTCGAGTATAATTTAATCGAATATAGTCCTGGACAGCTTGAATCTCATCATGTTTAATTTGTTTTTGTGAATCTTTAATAGAGAGACCTTTATTACGTAATATGTGCACAACGATATTTTCCGTTAATTTACGTAAAATCATATCAGTACCTTTGGTATAATATGAGTGCTCAATCATTAATAATTCTAAATATTTTTTGATGATAGTATTATGATCATGAATGACGAATGTCTCTTTATTTCTAGCGATATCAAATGAGGAAGTGAAGACGATACCCTCGACTTCGATACGAATCCATTCTACTTTACGTAAGAGAGTCATGTCTATTTGATTATTGGGATTGACAATTAAAAGATCATGGCGCTTTAAGGTGACGGTTTCCTCTTCTAATTCATAGGTCATTGCACCTTTTAAAATATAAAATAGAACAAGATGCTCATTTGTTTCAATCGTGAGATGATGATCATCATGTTTTTCGGTAATCAGATTCTTTAAATGAATGGAAGCAGTGTTGACATTTGAGATATACATTCCGATTCCTCCTTCCTAAATAAACAACACTTCATTTAAAATGTATCAACAGGGTTAGATACAGTAATATTTTAAATTCATTATACATAATAACATGAAATAAAGCATTATGAAATAACTC
>JBHWOV010000115.1:0-2709 GCA_043424535.1 Aerococcaceae bacterium | reverse complement strand
CTTCTCTATTAATGATTGGATGGTGGAAAAATGAATAAAGAATTGTTAATTGAATTAACAGAAGCTCGTGGAGTAGCTGGGCATGAAGCCCCGGTTAGAGAGCTATTTAAAGAAAAAACTCAGAACAATGTTGATGAGTTTGTTCAAGATGGCCTAGGAAGCTTATATGCTAAATTAGCTTCTTCTAACTCGAATGGACCAAAAATAATGGCTGGTGCGCATTTCGATGAAGTGGGCTTTATGGTTAAACAAATAACAAAAGAAGGCTTTATTAAATTCGTTACAGTTGGCGGCTGGTGGAGTCAAGTCGTCTTAGCTCAGGAAGTTGAAATTTTAGCTTCGAATGGCAAAGTTTACCATGGTGTAACAGGGTCAAAACCTCCACATGTCTTAACCGCTGAAGCACGTAAACAACCAATGAAAATGGATGATATCTTCATTGATATCGGTGCACAATCAAAAGAGGAAGTTGAAAAATGGGGAATTCGTCCAGGAGACATGATTACTCCATATATCAAGACACGACGAATGAATCCTGATTCACCTTTCTTACTTGGCAAAGCTTGGGATAATCGTATCGGCGTAGCTGTAGCCATTGAATTAATAAAACACTATCATCAAACGGATCACTCCAATGAGTTGTATTTGGGCGCAAATGTTCAAGAAGAAGTTGGTTTGCGTGGAGCTAAAACAGCTGCAAATATGATTAAACCTGATATTGCATTTGCTTTAGATACAGGAACAGCAGGGGATACACCAGGTATGACCCCAGATGAGGCTGACTCAGAATTAGGAAAAGGACCGCAAATTATTATTTATGATGCGTCAATGATACCGCATAAAGGACTCCGTGATTTTGTCATTGGCCTATGTGAAGAACATGATATTCCTTATCAACCAACTGTTATTCAAGGTGGCGGAACTGACGCAGGATCATTCCATCAATCTAATGAAGGTGTTCCATCTCTTGCGATTACAGTACCAGTGAGATATTTACATTCTCATACTTCGGTCATTCACGAAGATGACTATAAAAATACTATTAAATTGATGAAATTGATCATTGATCATTTAGATCACTCAGCTTATGAAACAATTATCAGCAATAGTTAGAAAGGAAATTACATGATATTTGTAGATAATGAAAATAATTATGATGCAGCAACCAATATTGCTTTAGAAACATATTTAGTAGAAAATCGATTAGTAGATGAACCAATCTTACTATTTTATATTAATGATCCTTCAATTATTATAGGAAGAAACCAAAATACATATGAAGAGATTAATCAACCATATATAGAAGAAAAAGGAATTCAAGTCGTTCGCCGGATGTCAGGTGGAGGAGCAGTCTATCATGATAGAGGGAACTTTTCTTTTTGTTTTATCAAAGATGACGATGGTTCGTTTCGAGATTTTGAAAGCTTCACAAAACCAGTAATTGAAGCATTGCAAAATATGGGAGCTAAATCAGCTGAACTTCAAGGACGTAATGACTTATTAGTTGATGGGAAAAAATTTAGTGGAAATGCGATGTACGCTAAGGACGGCCGGATGACGGCACATGGTACGATTCTTTTTGATGCTGATTTAGAGGAAGTTAACAATGCACTAAAACCAAGAAAAGCAAAGATTGAATCAAAAGGAATTAAATCAGTGCGCTCACGTGTCACTAATATCAAACCTTATGTTGATGAAAAATATCAAAACCTATCTACTGAAGAATTCAGAGATCTACTATTATTAGAGATATTTAAAGTAGACTCAAAAGATGAAGTACCAGAATTAAAACTTACCCCTGAAGACTGGGAAGGCGTTAAAAAAATTAGAGATGAAAGAATGGGGAACTGGGATTGGAATTATGGTAAATCACCAGATTTCGATATTGAGCATTCTCATAAATTCCCATTTGGATTTGTTGATTTAAAATTAAATGTATCAAGAGGTATCATTAAAGATGCGAAAATTTTCGGAGACTTCTTCGGGCTTGGAGATATTTCAGATGTGGAAGAACGACTAGTGGATACGAAATATGATCGACAAGCAATGATTGACGCGATAAAAGATCTAGAGATACAAAAATATATTGGCGATACGACTGCAGAAGAATTAATCACGCAATTACTTGCTTCATAAGGAAAGAACTCTACAGAACAAAATCTGTAGAGTTTTTTAATTTTAATGTTGACACGTTTTTTCAATCATGCTATATTATTACTTGTCGTCAAACGGACGTCATGCCTTTGAAACATTTGTAAAAAGTGCTTGACAAGTTCGACACCGCCATGTTATATTAGATAACGTTGCGCAAGCGACCTACCCGATACACTGAAAAAGAAAATAATAATTTTCAAAAAGTACTTGACCGAATGGTCAAAGGGTGGTAATATAATAAATGCTGACACGGCAACACGTTTAGCGCTTACAAAGAAATATGGAAACAAATTATTTGAAAATAGTTGTTGACATTGTTTCAAGTAACGTGTTATACTATAGAAGTTGCATCAAGCAGCACATCCGAAAATGAAATCATCAAAAAGATTCCAAAAGTGCTTGACAAGATCGAGTGCATCGGATATTATATAGAGGTTGTCAAAACGACAACAGCTCATTGAAAACTGAACAAAGACAAACACCAAAATGTGTGAGGCATCATCTTAACAGATGATGAACACATCCCGAAATAAATTTCGAGACTGTCAGAGACAA
>JBHWOV010000114.1:0-13028 GCA_043424535.1 Aerococcaceae bacterium | reverse complement strand
AAATATAAAATCAAGGTGATCGTATCGACAATGGTTGTAATGAGAGGACCAGCCATGACTGCTGGGTCTTGATTAAAGAATTCTGCAATAATTGGTAGAATACCGCCAAGTAATTTGGAAAGGACAATCGTTACAATCAATGCAACACAGACAGTTAAATCTACCGCTACTGGAATTTGATCGAATAATGCGAGACGAATAAAATTAATAATAGCCATCACAATTCCTGTAGTTAGTCCAACTTGTAATTCTTTGGTGAGTACTTGTTTCCAATTTCTTGTGCTGACATCATGATTAGATAAGGCTCGTGTTACGAGGGTAGAACTTTGTGTCCCGGCATTTCCGCCTGAATCCATCAGCATTGGAATATAAGCTGCTAAGACAACATGCGTCGCTAATAAGGCTTCATATTCTTGAATAACATAGCTTGTGAATGTTGCGGAAATCATTAAAAATAAGAGCCAACCGATCCGTTGTTTAGCCATTGACCAAAAAGATTGTTCCAAATAAGGCGTGTCTTCACTTTCAGAGCTTAACCCGGCCATGATTGAGATGTCTTCTTCAGATTCTTGTTGAATGACGCGGAAAATATCATCGGCTGTCGTTTGTCCGACGAGTCGCCCTTCTAAATCAACGACAGGTAGGGCATGTAATTGATATTTGTTAAATAAATCTGCCGCAATTTCTTGGTCCATATGCGTTTGAACGGGTTGAATATCATAGTGAATCATGGATGTTAATGATTCTTCATTGCTTTGAATTAGATCAGATAAATAAATATAGCCCGTTAATTTACGATCCGATTGCATCACATAAATTTGATAGAGATGTTCCGGTCCGCCACTGGCGTGTTGAATTTTTTCTAATGCCTCAGCAACCGTACTATCTTCATGCACGAGCACATAATCGATTGACATTAAGCTTCCGACACTTTCTTGCGGATAACCTAATAATTGGTTAATAAGAGGGCGTTTGACTGGATCAACAAAATTTAATAATTTCGACGCCATATTTGCGGGTAATTCTTGTAAAGTATCGACTAAATCATCGGATTCAATTTGTTGAATTAATTCTTTTGTTTCTTCTTGCGTATAGTCTGAAAGAAGTTCTTCTTTAATGGCTGGTGATAGTAAGTGGAAGACATCAGCCATACGATCCTTCGTTAGCAGTCGACTCGAAGCAATCCTTTTTTCAGGTGACCAAACTTCAAAACGATCAGCTATATCTTGATTGGATAATACTTTGAGTTCTTCTTGTAGTTCTTTGAGTGCTTTGTTTGATAAAATCATTTTATCGTCCTCCAAATAAATACTAGACTATCTCCAAAGAGAAAATGATAGTTTACTCAAACTCGCCATTAATCTATTTTGTTCCGAACAAAAACACCCACTTTTTGCGTACGCAAAAGGTGGGTGCATGCAAATAAACTTAATTTTAAGTTCGAGCTTTAGCTCCCTTAAACATGAACTTGCTCTAGTCAATACCTTGTATCGATAGTGACTGTTAACCAGTGCAGTATGTCTCCATACTTTTACGGTGGCAATCTTACTTTTAAGGGTAGCCTCACCTACCTTGTGTCCGCTAACCATTCTACCACCGATTATAAAAAAAGCAACATCTATTTTAACTAAATGACGACAAGTAGTGAAAAGTGCTATACTAAGAGATACGAAGAAATAATAATCAATTAAATAATATTTTTTAGAAAGGGATGAGTCAGTGCCAGAATTACCAGAAGTTGAAAATACACGGCGTGGTTTAGAACAAGTGGTTATTGGAAAAACCATTCAGGCCATTGATGTTTTTTGGAAGAATTTAATTGTCTTTGAAGATTCAATCGAAGAATGGGTACTGCGACTCATAGGGCAGACTATTCACGCAGTACGTCGCCGTGGAAAATATTTGATTTTTGAATTAGATCAGGACATCTTAGTATCCCATTTAAGAATGGAAGGCAAGTATTTTTATTTTCCAGAAGAGACCTCAATTGAAGAAAAAGAAAAGCATACCCATCTAATTTATCATTTTACTGACGGCTCAGAATTACATTATCATGATGTGCGTAAATTTGGGCGTTTTGAATTAATAGAGCGAGAACAAGAGGACGACTTTTTCCAACAGAAAAAAATTGGTCCTGAACCGACGCCAGAAGCGCTCGACTTATCGCAATTTAGAGACGCATTGAAACAATCGAAGCGTGCGATTAAGACCTATTTATTATCGCAAGTGCCGGTGGCTGGATTGGGAAATATTTATGTCGATGAGGTTTTGTGGATGAGCCGGATTCATCCAGAAGTCAACGCGGATAGCTTAACGGATAAACAAATGCACACATTGCATCAAGCAACCATTGACATTATGAAACGGGCAACGGCCTTAGGCGGTTCAACGATTCGGACTTATCGTAATACACTCGGGGAGCAAGGTCAGTATCAAAATGAATTACAAGTTTATGGTAAACAGGGGCAGCCATGCCCTCGATGTGAAACATTGATTGAAAAAATAAAAGTTCATGGACGAGGGACGCATTATTGTCCGCATTGTCAAACAAAGTAGGTGAATTATGGCAGTTATTATCATTACAGGATCGATTGCGACGGGGAAATCGACGGCGACAGCGTACTTACAAAAACAAGGTTACCCGATTATAGATACAGATATTATCTCTAGACAAGTTGTTGAACCTGGAGAGAAGGGATTGGAGCGCATTGCGACGACATTTGGAGAGACAGTATTGACGGAAGATGGGCAATTAGATCGTGCAACTTTAGGTGACATTATTTTTAATGATGCCAATGCGCGTGACCAATTGAATCGATTATTACATCCTTTAATTTATGCAGAAGCAGAAAATCAAATTGAACATTATCAACGCGCAGGACAGCAGATTATTTTTGTCGATATTCCCTTATTTTTTGAAGTAGGAACAGACATTGATTATGATGCGGTTTGGTTAGTATCGATACCGGAACATTTACAATTGGAACGCCTCATGGCGCGTAATGATTTAAGTCGTGAAGATGCGTCCGCACGTATACAAAGTCAAATGCCAATACATGAAAAAGAGCAACAAGCGGATATCATTTTAGATAATTCGCGCGACTTAGCTTGGTTGTATGGTCAAATTGATGCACAATTGAAAAGATTAAGAGAATAATCGTCATTATTTACTCATTAAGAGTGTTAAAAAATGGCATGCATTTGATTATTGAAGCCGTCAATCTGGATGAGAATATGTTAAAATATAATGAATGAAGCCAAAGAATGAAAGGAGTCTTATAATGCAGTGTCCAAAATGTCATCATTTACAATCAAAAGTCACTGATTCCAGGCCGGCAGATAATGGCCAATCGATCCGCCGACGCCGGGAATGTTTGGCTTGCCAGCACCGTTTTAATACATTTGAACAAATAGAACAAGTCCCATTATTAGTCATCAAACGAGACGGTACACGCGAAGAATTTAATCGTGATAAATTAACGCGTGGTATTATACGCTCTGCTGAGAAAAGACCGGTGACCCGTGAACAAATGGACAAGTTAGTGACCCAAGTGGAAGAGAAAATCCGTGAAGAAGTCGACGGCGAAATTGAAAGTAGTATCATTGGCGAATATGTGATGCCTTTATTATTTGAATTGGATGAAGTTGCGTATATACGCTTTGCGAGTGTTTACCGTCAATTCCAATCGCGGGAAATGTTTATGCAAGAATTGGAAAATATGGATCAGCACCGAAAAGAGGAGAAATAGATGTCTAATCGGATTGCGCCGATGCAACCTTTTTATATCGTTAATTCTGTCGTCTTATCGCCCTTACAATTGCGATCATTGACGCATTTTTATCAACCGATTATCGGACCAATTGCGATGAGTGTTTATTTAACATGGATGCATGTCCCGGTCGATTCCAATTATCAATCACAGCGTGCTGTTCACAATCAATGTATCGAACAGATGAAGCTCAATATGTATCAATTAGATGATGCGGTCAAGGCATTGGAAGGGATCGGTTTATTAAAAACTTACCGGGACCGTCAATCGCATGAAGATTCACGTCGTCAAACACTGTATTATCATTTACAAACACCTTATGATCCGCAAGGATTCATTGAACAAACGTCATTACGAGCAGTATTATTTCACCAAATTGGCCCGCATAATTATCAAACATTATTAGAACAATTTACGCCTGAGGGGGTTGATTTGGATCAGTATGATGAGTTGACCACCCCATTTATGCAAATGTATCAAGTCGGCAGTGAAATACCTGAAAGTAATGAACAACTTCAATCAGACCGACCAATGATGCAAACATCATCCAATCAAAAGTCACCAACGACTTTTGATTATGCTCAATTTTTAGAATTTGTGATGGCAGATAAAATTAATCACCGTGAACTGACGGAAGATTTGAAAGCGACTGTTTTAAATTTACATCAAGTTTACCAACTGAATGAATCGCAAATGGCTGAAGTCATCAAATTAGCTAAAAATGGCCTGACAGGTGCCATCGATCATGACCAATTCATTCCAATTATTGAAAAAAGACGCCAACAAGCCAGACAAGTGCCAAAAGTTACAACGAATGAATTTCCCAAAAATTACACGAAACAGGAAATTCAACAAAGAAAGCAAACGATTCAAAAAGAGTATCCAAGTATTACAGAAAATCAGCAGGATATTATTTTACTCTGTGAACAAATGCCAGCAGAGACCTTTTTAACGAAGACAAAGGAAGCCAAAAAAGGATTTCCTAGCGATAATGAATGGTATTTCATACGAGATTTATCCGCACGGTCCCAATTATCCTTGCCTGCGATTAATTTACTCATTTATTATCTATTAGTCATGCAAGAGCAACCCAATGTATTAAAAGGAATGTTACAACGGGTCGCAAATGATTGGCAGCAAAAGGGGTTACTCACTCCTGAAAAGATTTTTGACTATTTAAATCAACAAAGTAAAGTGGAACAAACGCAGCAAAATAATTACCGCCATTATCAAAATAAAAAACAACAGCCTCAATATGCTGAGCCGGTTCCTGATTGGTTAAAACAACAACAAGAACAAAGGAATCTCGAAGGAAATGAGCCGACTGCCAATGAGATGGATCCGCAATCTCAAGAAGAAATCCGTTCGCGCTTAGCTGAATTATATAGAGAGGAGCAAGATAATTAATGCAATCAATTAAAGATGTCATGGATAATTTTGAACCTTCGCCTAAACAGCCGAGTGTGGAAGAGACGCAAGCAGCGATTTTAGCTCATCCGAAGGTCAAAGACTTTATTGAAACACATAAAGCTGAATTATCACCAGAAATCATTCAACAGAGTATGAGTAAATTGAATGAATTTGTGAAGGAATCCAATAAATTAGCTAGAGGAGAAATGGGCGCCAATCCAGGCTTTGAGCCAGTCCTATTCTTAAACATTAATTATATTGATGTGGATTACCGCGCAACAGATGTCTATTATCAAGAAAAAGAAAGACAAGTCAAAGAAAATCTGCTTGAAAATCACATGATGTCCCGCGATGTTCGCCAAGCAACATTGGACACATATGATCTTGATACACCAGTGCGCCAGCAATTAATGCATGCGATCATTGACTTCTTAAAAGTTTACCGCGAAGACAAGCATCAAGCCAAAGGCTTATATTTATATGGTCCATTTGGTGTTGGCAAGACGTATTTAATGGGTGCTATAGCGAATGAATTAGTGGATAAAAATCATTCTAGTGTTAAATTATTGCATTATCCCACTTTTATTAATGAATTAAAAGACACCTTCTCAGATAATTCCACACAAGATGTGATTAATGAGACTAAAAAAGTCGATGTGTTAATCTTGGATGATATTGGAGCTGAGAGTAATTCACAATGGGTCCGCGATGATGTATTGAATCCAATTTTAGAATATCGTATGAAAGAATCGTTGCCGACATTTTTCACTTCCAATTTCAGTGTCGATGATTTAGAGATTCATTTAGCGAATACGAAGGGATCTCAAGACCAATTGAAAGCCAAACGGGTGATGGAGCGAATTCATTATTTAGCCAAGCCAGTCATCTTCAATGGTACTGATCGCCGGGATAAGGCGGCACAAAATTAATTATTACTTGAGAGTTTTTCAAAAAAGTGCTATATTAATACTAATCACTTAGTAAAGACATGAATTAAGAACCGCTTATTCAAGGAAAGAGTCGGGTGCTGCAAGACTTATAATGTTCTTTAATTTACCACTTTAACTGTTTTGAGTGACGTGATGACGCGTTAAGTCAAATAAAGTATGGCTCAAGCCATTGAATTTGGGTGGAACCACGTCCTCGACTGACGTCCCTTAGCATTTTAGCTAAGGGACGTTTTTTATTTGTCATTAGGATGGTTCATCAAAAAACGAACAAAATGGAGGAATAATTATGTCTCAAATTACATTAACTTTTCCTGATGGAAATCAAAAACAATTTGATGCCGGTGTAACGGTTGAAGACGTTGCCGGATCCATCGCTAAGTCTCTGCAAAAAGCAGCCCTTGCGGGAAAATTAAATGGTGAAATCATTGATTTTCACGAACCGATTGAAGAAGATGGAACCATTGAAATCCTGACTGATAAATCACCAGAAGCCTTTGAATTATTAAATCATTCAGCAGCGCATTTATTGGCACATGCATTGACACGCTTGTATCCAGGGATAAAATTCGGAGTTGGACCGGCAATCGAACAAGGTTTCTATTATGATACAGATAGCGAAGAGCCGATCACAGAAGCGGATTTACCAAAAATCGAAAAAGAAATGAAGAAAATCATTTCGCAAAATTATCCGATCGAAGGCCGTCAAGTGACGCGTGAAGAAGCTTTAGAAATCTTCAAAGACGATGAATACAAACAAGAGTTGATCAATGATTTACCTGAAGATGAGCCAATCACTGTTTATACACAAGGTGATTTTACGGATTTATGCCGTGGCGGACATGTGCCTTCAACAGGCAAAATTAAAGTCTTTAAATTACTTTCACTCGCTGGAGCTTATTGGCGCGGTAAGAGTGATAATCCAATGATGCAACGTGTATATGGTGTCGCATTCTTCAATCAAGCAGACTTAGATGAATATTTACGCCTACGTGAAGAAGCCAAAGAACGTGACCATCGTAAATTAGGTAAAGAATTAGATATCTTTATGATTAGCCAAGAAGCAGGTCAAGGACTGCCATTCTGGTTACCAAAAGGTGCGACAGTGCGTCGTATTATCGAGCGTTATATTATGGATAAAGAAATCGATTTAGGCTATGAACATGTTTATACACCGATTATGGCTAAATCCGATCTGTATAAAACATCTGGGCACTGGGATCATTATCAAGATGATATGTTCCCACCAATGGATATGGGCGACGGTGAAATGTTGGTATTAAGACCGATGAACTGCCCACATCATATGTTAATTTATAAAAATGATGTGCATTCATATCGTGAATTACCAATTCGTATCGCGGAATTGGGGATGATGCACCGTTATGAGAAATCAGGCGCTTTATCCGGTTTACAGCGTGTCCGTGAAATGACATTAAATGATGCGCATATCTTTGTACGCCCAGACCAAATTAAAGAAGAATTTACCCGTGTCATCAATTTGATTCGTGAAGTGTATGAAGACTTCAATATTACAGATTACCGCTTCCGTTTATCATACCGCGATCCGGAAGATAAAGAAAAATACTTTGACGATGATGAAATGTGGGCGAAAGCACAATCCATGTTAAAAGAATCTATGGATGATTTAGGATTAGAATATTTTGAAGCAGAAGGCGAAGCAGCTTTCTATGGTCCAAAATTAGATGTTCAATTCAAAACTGCACTTGGATTAGAAGAGACGATGACAACCGTTCAATTGGACTTCTTACTTCCAGAACGTTTTGACTTAACTTATGTCGGTGAAGATGGTAAAGACGATCACCGTCCAGTCGTTATCCACCGCGGTATTGTTTCAACGATGGAACGCTTTGTCGCTTACTTACTTGAAGAATATAAGGGTGCCTTCCCAACATGGTTAGCACCGGTTCAAGCCGTGTTATTACCTGTTAGCCCAGAGCATCATGGTGACCATACAGAATCGATTTACCATGCTCTAAAAGAACAAGGACTCCGTGTTGAAATGGATATGCGTAATGAAAAATTAGGCTATAAGATCCGTGAAGCACAAACATCTAAAGTGCCATATCAATTAGTTATTGGAGATGCTGAAGTAGCTGATGGTACAGTGAATGTCCGTAAATATGGTGAAAAAGATTCACAAACAATTACAGTCGAAGAATTTATTGCATTAATCAATGAAGACATTGCGGCTAAAAGTCGTGATTAATCAGTGTGATTAATAAGTTTAAACCTAGCGAAACATTCGCTAGGTTTTTTATTTGGAACAAAATAAAAAAGCAATGACCATCCGATCATTGCTTGGAATAGATTAGTTAAATCCTTTAAATAAATCACGCATAAAGTTTGTTAAGGCATTATTGCGTTCATTTGGTAAATCTTGAAGCGCTTGTTCGCTTTCGCCCTCGCTTGCTTCTTCTTCAGCTGTTTCTTCTACTTCAGGCATTTCACGTAAATTCGTAGGCAATGCTTCATTTTGATACATATCAGGATATTCTTGAAGTCCATCTAAGAGAATTTCCGTCTCCCAATAAGAGGTTGTCCCTTCATCAAAGACTCCCATGACGACGACATAAACTTCGCGCCCATTTTCATCACTGCTATGTGTAATAAAACAACGTCCCGCGCCATCTGTGTAGCCTGATTTCAGTCCATCAACACCTTCGCGTGCATACTCACTTCCTGTCTCCGGTAAAAGGAGATTAGAATTTGTGAGAGTGACTTCATAGTCTTCTCCTTCACCCATGGTATAATTCATCGCTGATGTTATGTCTAATACTTGAGGATAATCTTCGACTAAGTGTTGTCCGACTAAGGCAATATCGGCTGCTGACATATAGTTTTGATCCGATTCAGTGGAACCTGGATACCAAAGTTCTTCCGGTAATTCTGCATTGGGTGCACCAGAAACGGTAAACATTTTCGCATTGGTAATATTCCATTCAGCCAGTTTATCATTCATTGCTTTAGTAGCGTCTTGTTCTGAACCGAATAATTCCCACATCACTGCTGATGTGGCATCATTTCCAGATTGAATCAGGATACCATTTAACAAATCTTCGACCGTATATTCTTCACCTGCTAATAAACCAACATTCGATAAATTAGAATTATGTGTGATTTGATCTTCGATTTCTTGTGGAATCGTAATCTTCGTGTCCATATCGATGCGGCCTTCTTCAATCGCTTCATAAATGATATAGGCACTCAATAATTTTGACATGGAAGCAATAGGATAAGGCGTCGTTGCTTCTTGTTGGGCAAGTACGCGATTCGTTTCCGCGTCGATAACAACATAGGACCGAGTATCTAAGTTTTCCTCATACCATTGGACTAAATCTTCCGGATAATCCTCAGGACGCTCCATTTGTGGTGTTGGTGAGAGGATTTCCGTCTCACTTGATAAATTCGGCGTTTTGCTTAATGATTGTGCCAAAATCGGTGCACTCTGTGTCATTAAAGTGAGTAGTATGGTGGCTGAAATGAATCCTTTTTTGATTATATTATTATTAAACAAACCATTACCTCCGTCAATTTTATTTCTCGTAGCCTATTATAGTAGAAAATCATTTGTTTTGAAATGCTTGGAGCTAAAAACATCAAAATATCATAATCTGTATGAGAATTCACAAAATATTCAAAATGTGATAGAATTCTTTGCTATAATACTATCATAGATAAATGAATACGATAGGGGGTTTTGTTGTGATAGAAAACCATCAACAAATGTCCCAAGATGATATTCAATTCGTACAAACAATTATTGTTGGCATCACATTTGCATTATTAATGCCATTTTTTATTAATGTTATTTTGTTAATAATCTTTATTCTACGGCTTTTCTGGCATTTTCGCAAATCATTATTTGAAGCCGTGAAGCAATTAAAGTGGTTTAATCTATTTCTGATTTATAATTTGGTTGTTTCGGTGATGAATCGAAATATGCTCGGTGTCTTATTAACACCCTTATTCCTCGTGTTAGGAATCTTTTTTATATACTATCGTCGATATATTCGTGTATCCGGTTTAGTCAAGATATTGAAGATTTTACTGCTAGGATCGATTGTATTAGCAATTTATGCTTTTTTTGTTTATGCGCATTATTCACTGACGCATGGATATGATTTATTTTATATCTTTAAATATGCGGCCGTTCAGACGAGGGCAGAAGCAACCTTTTTTAATGCAAATTATTATGGTTTGTACTGTGTGTTTATGATCTTGACAGCCATTTATTTTTTGGTGCGCTGTAAGGATGTTTTTTGGCGACGAGTCAGCTATGTCGCGATTGCATTGAATCTTGTCTCCATACTGTTGACAGCATCACGTTTTTTTCCCATTACTTTAATTGTGTCGGTAGTCGCAATGTTAGTCTTTATCGATAAGCGATGGACGATGATGGCATTAGCCATCGGAGCGATGATTATCGGAGCATTGATTGTTAAGCCGGAGCTGATGCCACGCTTGGAGAATTTAGATTATGCACTTGAAGATCGCTTTGATTTGTGGCGTGTGGGATTAAGTATATTTAAGAGTCAGCCATTATTTGGTAGAGGCGCAATGAGTTATCAGCAATTCTACTATCTCTATACAGATGATGCGGATATGCATGCCCATTCACTATATGTCGATACATTAGCAAATTATGGGATTGTGGGCGTGTTATTATTGCTTGGCATCGCGATACCACGCATCAAAGAGTTTTACCAATTTTTCAAAACGAAACCGTTACGGGTTGAATTCGGATTGATTGTGGGATTCATCGTGACAGTCTTATTCCATGGACTGATTGATTTTGCGGTCTTTTGGATTCAAACGGGTGTCATATTTTTGCTGATTACCTTATGCCCAATCGAAATTTGGCAAGAACTACCCCAAGCATTAGGACAAGAACAAGAGGGCAGTTTGCTTCAACAGCTCGGATTGAAGAAATAATGGATGGGTTCAACATTTGTGATAAAAAGGAAAGAGGACAACATGAATTTCAGAGAAATTATTACGGGTGCGGTCATTAAGAAGGATACATTATTGACGAATGATTGGATGCGTTATGCATTGCGTGCGATTTATGCAGGAGCGTTCTTAACATTGACGACAGCTGCCGGGGCTTTTATGGCGACAAATATGTTTCCGGATTCTCCGGGAATGGCAAAAGTAGCCTATGCATTTTTCTTTGCTTTTGGCTTAGCGTATATTTTATTTTTAGGTGGAGAATTAGCGACGAGTAATATGATGTATACGTCCGCAGGCGTTTATTTTAAAGCATTAACGATTGGAAAAGCAACGAAGATATTAGTGATTTGTACCTTATTCAATTTAATTGGTGCGATTTTTATGGCTTGGTTATTCTCCTTCATGCCACATTTTAAAGAAATGGGCGCAGATTATATTTTAGTGAATACGGTCAACTCAAAATTAGCCAAACCGATTAGCAGTTGGATTATCGAAGGGATTATTGCGAATTTTTTTGTGAATCTCGCTGTATTAAGCTATTTATTAGTTAAAGATCAAGTTGCGCGAATCATTTTAATTTTAACAGCGGTGACAATGTTTGTTTCCTTAGGGACAGAACACGTCATTGCTAACTTCTCGTCATTTGGACTCGTTTATTTTGCGAATATTCAGACAGAACTGAACCATTCAATCGTAGAATATCTAATTCAATGGTTCTGGGTCTGGCTTGGTAATTTCATTGGTGGCGGAATTTGTATTGGATTAGGTTATGCTTATTTAAATCATCCGTCAAGCGAGTATATTGAGACGAATCAGTAATTAATTCAAAAAAGGGTTGTACTCCTAAAATTAATATGCTATGATGTTATAGTTGAGAAAACAAGTAGAAACGAGCCGTTTCTCGCCATGCATCATGGCAAATATCACATTTAACCTTTTTTATGAGGGATTATTGTGTATGCGGCAAGTTCATCTACTCGGTGAACTTGTTTTTTTATGGCTCGAATATTTGGGACTCAAAATTTATGGAGGTGGAAATTATCGTTAAAGAATTACCTATTAACGAAAATATTCGTGCACGTGAATTGCGTGTCATTGGAGATGATGGAGATCAGATCGGTGTAAAGTCATTGCAGGATGCATTAACCATTGCCGAATCTTTTGATCTTGATTTAGTTTTAGTGTCCCCACAAGCCAAACCACCCGTTGCTAGAATTATGGACTACGGTAAATACCGTTATGAGCTTCAAAAGAAAGAAAAAGAACAGCGTAAAAATCAACGTGTTCAAAGCTTAAAAGAAGTTCGTTTGAGCCCTTCAATTGAAGACCATGATTATCAAACAAAATTACGTCAAGCGATCAAGTTCCTTGAAAAAGGCGATAAAGTTAAAGCGACGATTCGCTTCCGCGGTCGTGCGATTACTCATAAAGGCCTTGGACAAGATGTACTTGAAGATTTTATTGACGATACTTCAGATATCGCAGCGGTAGAACAACGTCCTAAAATGGAAGGACGCAGTATGTTTACAATTCTAACGCCAAAAACAGAATAAGAAAGTATCTATAGGAGGAAACTACTATGCCAAAACAAAAAACACACCGTGGACTTGCTAAACGTGTTAAAAAGACAGGTTCAGGTAAATTAAAACGTTCACGTGCATTTACTAGTCACCGTATGCACGGTAAAACTAAAAAACAACGTCGTCAATTACGTCAAGCTGAATTGGTACATCCATCAGATCAAAAACGTATCAAACAATTAATTTCACAACTATAATCTAATCAACAAGGAGGAATTCACTTATGGCACGTGTCAAAGGTGGTTATACAACTCGCCAACGTCGTAAACGTACAATCAAATTAGCAAAAGGTTATTACGGATCAAAAAGTATTAACTATAAAGTAGCGAAACAACAAGTCATGAAAT
>JBHWOV010000113.1:0-9611 GCA_043424535.1 Aerococcaceae bacterium | reverse complement strand
TCCTCATTATTCAATGGATAGGTTTCCAAAAATAATTTATTTAAACTATCTTCTCTAATCACATATGTTTCTTGAGCATCCCATCGTTCTAAATATTTATTCACTTCAGTCACGGTAGGTGTTGGTACTTGTTGCGCCATTATTATCGCCTCTTCATTATTATTTTATTTCATTGTATCAGATATAAATTAAATTTTTCCCACAAAAAAACACCCAATCACCTGATCGGGCGTTCAACCTATTTATTCAAACTCATCTCACTTAACTAAACAAACTCTCTCCATTCGTCTCAATAACCTCTTTATACCAGTCGAAGGATTTTTTCTTATAGCGTTTGAGGCTGCCTGATCCGTCATCATGTCGGTCGACATAGATAAAGCCATAGCGTTTTGAGAGTTCTGCTTTGGAGGCAGAGACTAAATCGATACAGCCCCAAGATGTATAACCCATGATTTCTACGCCGTCTTTAATGGCTTCCCCGACTTGTTGTAAATGTTTTTGCAGATAATCAATGCGGTAATCATCTTTAACGGTTAAATTGCCGTCGGGACCTTCGATGAGTTCGTCTTTGGCACCGAGGCCATTTTCAACAATGAAAAGTGGTGTTTGATAACGATCCCAGAAATCATTCAGGACAATGCGTAAGCCGATTGGGTCAATTTGCCAACCCCACTCACTGGATTCAAGATATGGATTGACGAGACCGCCAATAATATTCCCTTCCCCACTCGTGTATTCTTCTTCATTATGCGCCATTGTTGAGCTCATATAATAGGAGAAGGAGATGAAATCTACGGTATGTTCTTTGAGCAGTTCCAAGTCTCCTTCAGCGATATCTAATTCAATGTTATTTTCCTTAAAATATCGCTTCGCATAGCCTGGATATTCTCCGCGCAAATGAATATCTGAGAAGAAATAATTATCATTTTCAAACTGCTTCGCTGCTTGAACATCTAATGGATTGGATGTCATCGGATAAGTTGGCATCGCTAGCACCATACATCCGATTTGGAAATCCGGATTAATTTCATGTCCGATTTTCGTTGCCAGAGCACTCGCTACTAATTCATGATGAATCGCTTGATAGAGGTCTTGTTGGGTTAGTTCTTCAAGCGGCGTCAATATGCCACCACTCATGAATGGTAATTTTAAGACGGAATTGATTTCATTAAATGTAAGCCAATATTTCACTTTATCTTTGTAGCGTTCAAAGACCGTCGTGACATATTTCTCATAAAAGCCAATCATTTCCCGACTGACCCAACCATCATATTGTTCACTCAAATAGAGTGGTGTTTCATAATGAGAGAGTGTGATGAGTGGCTCAATGCCATATTTCAAACATTCATCAAATACTTTATCATAGAAGGCCAATCCGGCTTCATTAGGTTCTTCTTCAATGCCTTTAGGGAAAATTCTGCTCCATGCGATGGATGTACGATACACTTTGAATCCCATCTCCGCAAATAATTTAATATCTTTCTCATAGCGATGATAGAAATCGATGCCTTCTAATTTTAAATTGTCTTCTGTTGGGCCCGGCGCTATTTCACCTAAGCCACCGTTCGGCAAGACGTCTTGAACACTTAATCCTTTGCCGTCTTCATTATAGGCACCTTCATATTGATTGGCTGCTGTGGCGCCACCCCATAAGAAATTTTCTGGAAATATTGTTGTCATCTACTTTCCTCCTTATTCGATTAAAATACTCGAACAGTTGCTTTGATTTTTTTACATTCAGAGCATCTATTCAATTATTTCACGATTATCAGTCATAACCTGAATTTCTTACGCTTAATCTAAATTCTCACCATTCGATTCAATCACTTGACGATACCAATTAAATGAATCTTTCTTAGAGCGTTCCATCGTACCATTTCCTTCATTGTCACGGTCCACATAGATAAAGCCATAGCGTTTCTTCATTTCACCCGTCGTAAAGGATACTAAATCGATGATGCCCCAAGGTGTATAGCCATATAATTCCACACCATCTTCATTGATGGCTTTGCCCATTTCTTGAATATGTTGACGAATATAATCAATCCGTGCTTCATCATGAATACGGCCATCTTCTTCGACATGATCGACGGCACCAAAACCATTTTCGACAATAAATAGAGGAATTTGATAACGATCCCAGAATCGATTGAGAACATAGCGGAGGCCGACTGGGTCAATGGCCCAGCCCCAATCAGAGGTTTCGAGGTAAGGATTATCAACTTGATGCGGGATTTTTCCATGAACATTCGCTTCATCGCTGTCGTCCTCGCTGAAAACATCCACGGCATTGGACATATAATATGAAAAACCTAAATAATCAACAGTTCCTTCTTGTAAAATTGTCGCATCATCGGCTTCCATCTTAATATTTAAGTCTTCACGTTCAAATTCTTTGAGAGCATAATTTGGATAGTAACCGCGTATTTGAATATCTGGGAAGAAATAGCGTAGACGCATTGATTCTTCCGCAAACATGACATTATCCGGATGCGAATTTAGTGGGTAAATTGGCACATGTGACACCATTGCGCCGATTTCAAAATCTGGATTAATTTCGCGCCCGACCTTGACTGCCTTCGCACTGGCTAGAAGCACATGGTGCGCTGCTTGATACATGACTTCCTTCGCATTTTCGCCTTCTTCAATTTGAATCCCAACATTCGTCCACAAGAAAATCGGATTCGTATAATCCATCATATTGTTGATTTCATTGAAAGTCATCCAATACTTGACTTTGTCTTTATAGCGAGTAAAGACGGTTTCCGCAAATTTCACGAAATAGTCAATCACTTTGCGATTTCTAAATCCGCCATATTCTTGTGCTAAATATAATGGCATTTCAAAATGCGTTAAAGTAATCACTGGCTCGATATCATATTTCAATAATTCATCGAAGAAGTCATCATAAAATTGAAGTCCTTCTTCATTCGGCTCTTCTTCAATGCCTGTTGGATAAATGCGCGTCCAATTAATCGATGTTCTAAAACATTTCAGACCCATTTCGGCAAATAACGCGATATCTTCTTTGTAGCGATGATAAAAATCAATCGCTTCATGATTGGGATAGAAGACACCTTCTTGAACTTCTTCATGAATCTCGCGAGGTTGGCCTGCAGCGCCAGCAGTTAAAACATCCGCTACACTCGGACCTTTACCGCCTGCATTCCACCCACCTTCAAATTGATGCGCAGCGACAGCGCCGCCCCATAGAAAATCTTCTGGAAATTGTGACATCATAATTCCTCCTTGAAATTTTTAGACAATGGTAATGAAACGATCATTCACTTGTACGTGTTCTTGGTCTGTTGGGAAAATATCCGTAAAATTATCGGTATTCGTAATGATGACCGGTGTCTCCGTTGAATATCCCGCACTTTCAATAGCTGGAATATCGAATGTTAATAACAAGTCACCCGCTTTTACTTCTTGATCTACTGTAACATGAGCGGTAAATGGTTTCCCCTCTAATTGTACCGTATCTAATCCCACATGAATTAACACTTCGACACCCGTTGTGCTCACTAATCCAATCGCATGTTTTGTCTCGAAGAGCGATGCAATTTTTCCATCAAATGGCGCGTACACTCTTCCTTCGGCAGGACGAACCGCTAATCCTTTACCCATCGCACCACTAGCAAAAACGGCATCCTCAACTTGATCGAGTGGGACGACCTCTCCTGCAATCGGAGCCAGCAATTCTGTTTTCAATTCTGAAGTGACCGGTGCTGTTTCGGTCATTTCTTCACTCTCTTCTATTTCATTCGTGTTTTCTGGTTCATTGTCTTCTACACCGCCGAAGAAATAGGCTAGAATCGCCGCCAGCACGAAGGAAACACCAATCCCGATAGTATATTGCAGTGTTGGGTCGTAATTTGGAATGGTCAAAATACTGTTAAACACAAAGGTATAAACGCGAACATCATAGATACCAACAATTACCCCACCAACCATCGAAGCAATGACCATGAGTGGAATTAATCGACGATAGCGTAAAATCAAACCATAGAGTACGGGTTCCGTTACTCCGGCAAGAATTCCTGACATGGATGAAGAAAAGGCGAGTGATTTCAAATTCTTATTACGTCTAGCCTTTAAGAAAATACCAAAGGCAATTCCTGATTGGGCAAATGTTGCGGCCGCTGTAATCGGATTAATGATATCGCCACCACGCGTGAAATTATCAATCATCAATGGCACGACACCCCAGTGAACGCCGAGAATAACTAAGAATGGCCAAATCCCACTGATGAGTGCACCACCCAGAATTGCTGAGAAATCAAGCAGTCCTTCAATTCCTGATCCGACTAGACCACTCGCATATTGAGCAAAAGGTCCAAATGCTAAAACGGTCAATGGCACCATGATTAATATTCCCATCATTGGAACAAAGAAGAGTGAAATCACATCTGGTGTGTGTTTACGAAGGAAGCGCTCTAAAGGTGCATAGATTGCCATCGCAATCAACATCGGGAAAACGGTGGAAGCATAATCCGTCGCAACGAGTGGTAATCCCGCAAAAGTCAGATTGCCTTCCATTTCAAGTAATGCAGTATAAGTAGGATCTAATAAAGAGGCACCAATAACCCCACCAACAAACGCATTCGCTCCTAAATATCTGGCTGCACTAATTCCGACAAAAATTGGTAAAAATGTAAATAGACCACTACTTGCGGCATTCAAGACCGCATAAGTTGCTCCCTCAACATTAATCAAATTAAATACCGAAAGAATCGCAAGAAGCGCTTTGATCATTCCTGCACCCGTTAATGCTGGGATTAAAGGTGAGAAGGTTCCAGAAATATATTTGAAAACCTTACTGATGACATTGCCATCATCCGCTTCGTGATCAGCATCTGAGTCTGAATCTGTCGCAATATTAAATTCCTCATTGATTGCTTGATAAACTTTAGGGACTTTATTTCCGATAACAATTTGAAATTGTCCCCCTTGTTCCATCACAGAGAGAACTCCATCTAAGTTTTCAATCGCTTCTCTATTTTTATTCGCCGGATCTTTTAAAGTAAATCTTAAACGCGTCGCACAGTGAACTAAATCTCTCACATTATTTTCGCCACCGACATTTTTAATAATTTCACGTCCTAATTCATTAGGTTGCATGTTTTTCACTCCTTATTATTTTTCATTTCTGATATTAAGCGCCGAATATGGATAATTAAATACAAGCGCTCCTCTTCTGACATGGGTCCGCCACCTTGGCTTTTTAAATAGTCATCAATTTTATAGGTCATTTTGTAGACATGTGGATATTTTTTGCGCATTTGTTCTAACAAAAATGTATCATCGCTTTCTGGTAATTTATCATTATTGAGAAAACGTTGAACAAAATAACGTAAATGCGTAATAAATCGAGAATAGTGAAATGACTCGCGGTTCAGCGTAATTCCTAAATTCATACTAATCAACGTTAATATATCCTGAATCATTTCCGTCAAGCGAATTGTTTCATTCATGTCTTGATTATCTAATTTCGCATTCACAATATGTAAAGCAATCGATGCTGCTTCTTGTTCTGGGAGCTGTAGGCCCAACTGTTCTTCTATGAGATCAAGGGCTCGCATACCAACCGCAAATTCCGCTTGATAAAAGTTCTTCACTTCCCAATAGAGTGGTGTAACCAATTCCAATCCCACTTCTAATCGTTGCACAGCAAAACTCAAATGATCTGGTAAAGTAAGATAAATATTATTGCTTAATTTAACATCGAGATTCGCTTGCGCAAATTTAATAATTTCGGTAGAAATCATAATAATATCTGGATCAATGCGCTCATAAATCTCATAGGAAGCGCGTTTAGAGGCATCGACAACAAAGACCTTGTCGATTTTCTCAATTTCAATTAAATCCCCTGGTCGCTTTTGAAAGCCGAGACCTTTTCCCATCACAATAATTTCTTCACCCGAATCGTCATTCGAGAGGACAACATTATTATTAAAGACTTTTGATATTTTTAACACATTCGGGATACTCCTTTCTAAAATTTTGATAAAAAAAGACCCAAATAGAGCATAGTAAGGCCACTAAGTCCTTATTAAAACTCTATTTAGGTCTTGCCCGCATAACCGGTCACAATCCATATTCAAACTAATCATAGCATATATTTGTGTGATTGCAAGCGTTTTATTAATAAAATCGAATGCAATTTTTTTATTCTTCCCTTTCCCACTTATAAAAATTCTCCGGTTCCATTTCTTCATAAATGACGCGGATGCTTTCTTTGGGGGCAAATTGACTTTGGGACATTAATTCAATGATTTCTTTGGCGAGGGTTGCTTTTTGTTCAGGGGTGCGTCCCGTTTTAAGTTGAATGCGTACGAATGGCATGAGGCACCTCCTATTTCACTGCGATGACTAAGTCTTCAAGCGTCGCGTATTTCACCTCGATGGTGTCGCCTTGTTGGATCATCACCGCCGACGTCATCCCACCAGTGAGAATCGGTTGGCCGGGCTGAATTTTCTGGCCAGATTGATGCAGATGATTGGCTAATGCGACGATGGCTTGAAGCGGATTGCCTAAAACAGCCTCGCCCGCACCTTCTACGACCTTCTCGCCATTGACGAGGATTTCAACGGTTTCAGCGATTAAATCGACCTGTTCGATGGCGAATTGTTCGGTTCCCAGAATCGCCCCTTTGGCGGAAGTATTGTCAATGATGACATCGATATAAGTGAAGTCAAAATTCAAATAGCGACTGTCGATCACCTCCACCGCGGAAAAGACATAGTCAATATTAGCCGCAACTTCGTCCACTGTTAAATCGGGTCCGCCGATTTCATTTTTTAAGACGATGCCGATTTCAGGTTCGATTTTCGGATGGATATAGCGGTCAAATGGGATGGTATTGTCCCGCTCGATCATATCGTCAAATAAATAGCCGACGACTGGCGAATCAACACCCATTTGATCCCATTTTGCTTTGGATGTCAGCCCCATTTTAGGCGCGATGATCGTATGCCCGTCTCGCTGACGCAATTGCAACAATTCGTGTTGAATCGCGTAAGCCTCCTCCGCACTGAGTTCTGGTGCCATTTCTTTGGTGACTTTCACAATTTCAGTATTATTTTTTTCAGCTTGATACACATATTCGGCAATGTCTTTAAATGATGGATGCATGATATTCGTCTCCTTATTTTATATTCCACGTAATATTTGATTCATGCTATAATTATCATAAAATAATGAAAACGCTTCTATATCAAATGATACACAAGAAAGGAGGATTCCATGGCACTGAAGGAAAATCAAATTTTTTTCTCGCATCATTTTGATGCATTCGAAGCATTATTTGCCGAAAATGGCGACTATTATGTCTTTGAAAAAGGCGAAGAATTCTCAGCAAGCGACGAACAATATATTTATTATGCTTTGGAAGGCACATTTGTCTTGTATTTAATTGAACCCAATGGCGAGCAAAAAGCCTTTTGTTATCATTCCAAGGGGACGATTACGCCCTATTCACTCGTCCGCCCGCAAGCTGACCAGTCCTATGCGATGGATTTAGATTTCTTCGTCATCCGCGCGATCAATCCCGTGAAGACATACCGGATTAAGCCCGCCGTCTATCATGAATTGATGATGACGCATCCCGAACTCGCCCTCGCGACGATTGACTATATCATTCACCATTCCTCGCTCTATTTATTTGAATCGATCAAGTTGAGTTATTATACCGCCTATGAGAAGACATGCAATTTCATCTATATTTACACGCAATACCTCCAACCTCAAGGCATCATCCTCTCGCAAAATGACATCGCCGATTTCATCGGTGTCTCCCGACTTTCCGTCGCCCGGGCCCTCAAAAAACTCCGCGACCAAGACATCATCCAAACCTCCCGCTATCAAATTAAGGTGATGGATTTGGAGAAGTTGAAGGAATTGGTGACGTATGAGGTGTAATAGTAAAAAACCCCCACCATATCAATCAAGGTAAACGCGTCTTCAAGACATACTCTGACCGACATGGTGGGGTATTATTTTATAATTCTAATTGTTTCAAGCGCTCGAGTGCTTCATCGAGTTCATCGATCGGTTTGGTACATGCGATACGGACATGTCCTTCGCCTGCTTCACCAAATAAATGACCCGGTGAGACTAAAACTTGGCACTCTTCTAATAAGAGGTCGACAAATTCTTTCGTCGATAGATTACTCGATTTCAAACGTGGGAAGATATAGAACGTCCCCTTCGGTTCAACGAATTCTAGGTAGGGAATTTCTTTTAACTTTTCAATGACAAAGCGCATGCGTTTCTCGTAAATGGCTTTGTATTCCGGTAATAATTCATCACGCTGTTTAATCGCTTCTAATGCCGCCCGCTGTGACGGTGCTGGTGGCGAGTAAATGAGCGAGTCATTAATATGTTTCATCACGCGAATCACTTCAGCCGGCGCGATCACATAGCCCACTCTCCATCCGGTCATCATGAAATTTTTCGAGAAGCTATTCAATGTAATTGTATAGTCTTCCATGCCCTCTAAAGTTCTTAAAGGAATAAATTCCTCGCCGTAGACATAATTGGTATAAATTTCATCACTGAGAACGAATAAATCATGGTCTTTGGCAATTCCTGCGATAATTTCTAAACTGTCTTTGCCATAATATTGTCCGGTTGGATTACATGGATTGTTCAAAATCATCGCTTTGGTATTGTCGTTAATATATGATTCGATTTGTTCACGGTTGAACGCATAGTCATCTTCTGCCGATAAAGGCACAACCACACAAGTACCGCCTGCAAGTTCAATTTGATGTTTATAAGGGGTGAAATAAGGAGCAAAAACGAGCACCTCATCGCCTGGGTCAATGATCGACATCAATGCGACACTCATCCCGATACAACTAGACGTGGAAACGAGTACTTCATCCAAATCGATCGTTTGATGATAGTCTTCTTGCCACATCTGTTGAATCGCCTCGAGTAATTCTGGGTCGCCTTTGGGATTGCCGTAGCGTGTATAGCCTTGTTTAGTGTCTGCAAAGGCTTGATTGATGATTGCCTCGTCGGTTGCTATATCCATATCTCCGATACTTAAATCAATAATATTGTCGTATTTGGCTAAAGCATCGGTGTCCAAGCTCAAGCTTTCGCCGAGTTGTTGAAAGCGTTGTGCTACATTTCTTTTTGCCATTTTATTTCCTCCTTCCGCCAGCTGATGGAGTTTCTTTTTATATTCCATCTTCGCTGATAAACATTTGAAGCTCTGCCACAAGTGTTTATTGTTCCCCATTATACCTAAATGAGAATAAGATTACAAATTTATTTGAAAATAGTGATAAGGATATACTGTGCTTGTTCTGTATTTCGTCTGTTTCGCTCGTATTATCATCGGGCAACGTCTATAATCTTCTGTATTGCGAAAGTTTTGTTCATGAGCATCATAGGGCACTTCAATAATTTAAAAAGTTTTTGCATGTTCTGTATTTCGTCTGTTTCGCTCGTATCATTATCGGGCACCCTCTCGAGCCAAGGTCTCGAGAGTTGGCTGGCTATGCTGAGACTCTTAGCGCTTTAGCGGTTAGAGTGTCAGTATGCGTTAGCTTCATTCTCTAAGTGCTGAAGCACTTAGAGAATCATATGTGCCAGACAA
>JBHWOV010000112.1:0-6543 GCA_043424535.1 Aerococcaceae bacterium | reverse complement strand
CGAGTGTAGACGGATGATGCAAGTTCGTATTTTAGAAAGGAGACATTATGGATCAGAGTTTACCGATTTATTTACAAATCTCGCAGTATATTGAAGATGAGATACTGAATGGACAATTTAAATCAGATGATAAAGTACCTTCGACCAATGAATTTTCTAAAGTGATGAATGTGAATCCAGCCACTGCTGGTAAAGGACTGAATGAATTAGTGGACCAAGGAATTCTTTATAAGAAGAGAGGATTAGGAATGTTTGTAACACAAAAAGCGAAAGAAATCATTGTGGCTAAACGAAAGAAACAATTCATTGAAAGAACTTTACCTGCATTATTAACAGAAGCACAACAATTAGAAATTACTAAAACTGAAATTATTGACATGATCAAGGAGGAATATAATGCTGAGCGTTAAAAACTTATCAAAAAAATATGGCAAGCAAACCGTCCTAGAGAATCTGACGATCAATTTTGAAGATGCATCTGGTGTATATGGTATTCTAGGCAGAAATGGAGTTGGTAAAACAACTTTGATGCAAATTATATTCAATATGATTCCAACATATGAAGGTGAAGTTTATTATCAAAATCAATTGACAGAGGAAAATCCAGATACATTGGAAAATATGGTCTATGTAGGTGGTCAAATTGATAATAACAATTCATTATTCCAAGGAAAAATTAGCAAATTAATTGATGCATATGATCAAATGTATGAAACCTTCGATTCTCTATATGCGGAGTATTTGTTTGCGAACTTTAATATTTCTTTAAAGAGTCGATATAGTAAATTATCTACCGGAAATAAAACATTAGTTTATAATATTTTAGGCTTAGCTAGTCGATGCTCAATAACAATTTTTGATGAACCGACGAATGGTTTAGATTCAGTTAATCGAAACAAATTTTTTCAATTAATGATGGAAGATTATGCTGAGACACCACGAATGATTTTAATTTCAACGCATTTAATTCAAGAAGTAGAAAATTATTTAACTCATGTGATCATTTTAAAATCAGCGAATGTCATTGTAGATCAACCATTGGAAGTATTCCAAAGTAAATTGTATAAAATAGAAAATTATCAACCAAATAATAAACGTATTTTATATCAAGAAACATTAGGACCCAAGCAGACTTATTATCTTTATGATCACTTAACCAAAGAAGAGAAAATTAGTATGGCATCAGCAGGAGCGCAGATTGAATATTATGATTTGCAGTCGGCATTTAATTACTTAGTGGAGGAATAAATATGGAGCGAATAAGTAAATTAAGAATAATACAATTAAAAGAAAGTGCAAAATATAGTCTATATATCGCTTTATCTGTAGTAGTATTCGCATCCTTCTTTTTAGCGGCAGATCCTAATACAAAGCTATTTAATTTCAACAATTTATGGTTGGGATTGCTATCAATTGTATCGT
Organism: Aerococcaceae bacterium; assembly: GCA_043424535.1. Lineage (GTDB taxonomy): Bacteria > Bacillota > Bacilli > Lactobacillales > Aerococcaceae > DSM-111022. Next base: position 5,121 of record JBHWOV010000112.1, on the reverse strand, counting down.
TCATTATCCAAGTTATGGCCTTAGTCATTCCTTTAATAGATGGAATGAGCGATTTTGACGCAGCCATACGATTTGGTGTCTCAAGAAAAAAATATTTTGTTTTTAATATTATCTTATACGTGATTTTAGCGATTTTCAGAACGATTTTTGTTCATTTTGATGGTATTTTTGCGCAAATAAATGAAGGAACGAATCAATTAATAATATTAAATCAAATGCACTTCCAAGAGACATTGGAACAAATCCTCGTTAATTTTACAGTAATAATGATATTGGCATTATTGGGATATGCCTTTTATCGATTTGGTTGGAAGATTTTAATATGGGGATTCGTCATCATAAATTTAATATTCGGATTAATGTTTGGCGCCATTTCGATGTATGAAAATGGAAAAGATTTTCTATCTTTATTCCGACATATCTTAAATTTTATTAATGAGAATTTTGGTCTGATATTTGGATTAAGTATTATAATCATTATTGGTCTATATTATTTAGTGATTCAAAAACAATCAGCAAAACAATCTTAAAATCATGACAAGATAAAAAGAGTGGAACGATAAAGTTCCACTCTTTTTGATTTATAAATGCTATTTGTTGTCGGTGAAGTCTAGATTTTGTTATGATAATCAAAGATAAATAATTAGAGGAGTATATTTTTATGACGAAAATTGGTTTTATTTCAGATCTTCATATCGATTATTTAAAAAATTATACTCCTAATGATTTGATTGAACAGTTAGTTTATTTAGCAAAACAGAAGGCGATTGATTATCTAATTATTGGTGGTGACATTAGTAATGCATTTGAGAAGACTTTATCTTTCATAGAGCAATTGCACAAAGCGCTACATCCGATTAAATTATATTTTATACCGGGCAATCATGATTATTGGCAAGATTATAAGGAAACGAAAGAAACATGGAAAATTCATCAATTATATCAAAATCATCCCTTATCACTCTTGAATAAGCCTCTCTTGATTGAGGATCAATTAGCGATTATTGGTCATATGGGCTGGTATAATCATGCTTATTATAATCGGGAGAAGTTCTCACCATCTCAAATTGAAGCAGGGCGCTATAAAATCGCCACTTGGCAAGATAAAAAAAGATTGGATTGGCAAATGACTGATGAAGAAGTGTCGCAAATCTTTGCAGAGGAAATTAAAGACCATTTAAATCAAGTTACTAATCGACAAGTGATCTTAGTTACTCATGTCGTCACGACCGAAAAATTTATTATTCCGATGCCACATCGTGCCTTTGATTTTTTTAATGCCTATATTGCAACAGATGATTTAGAACCATGGATTAATCATTATCCTATCTCTCATCATATTATGGGGCATGTTCATATTCGCCACAAACTGCAACAAGATAAGCAATTTTGGATTACGAATTCTTTAGGATATGAGAAAGAATGGCGGACAAGTCTTTTAAGCCAAGAGCTCGCTCAGTCAATGTATATATATGATGACAATTAAAAATAGCCCATTTTGCTTCAGTGATGCTGATTGCAAAATGGGCTATTTAAATTTTAAAACTTATTTATCGAGAATATTATTTTTCGATATTTACTTCATAATCTGCTTCTAAATGCCAGATATCACGATTATAGTCTGTAATAGTACGGTCAGAAGAGAAGTAACCTGCCTTAGCAATGTTTTTAACGACTTTATTCATCCATAAATCTTGATCTTCATAGTCAGCATACATTCTTTCTTTTGTCTCGATGAAATCTTTCAAATCGATTAATGCCATGAAGTAGTCTTTATGAACGATATCATTATGTAGACGATATAGACGCTCGTGATTTCCTAGAGCTCTTGCTTCGTCTGAGATGATGAAATCAACTAATGGACGTAATGCCGGATCATCATAATACTCATAAGCATTATAGCCATTCGTATCATATAAATTGACGATTTCGTCTGCTTTCTTACCAAAGAGGTAAATATTGTCTTCGCCAACTAGATCAGCAATTTCCACATTTGCACCATCGAGTGTTGCAATAGTTAACGCTCCATTTAGCATAAATTTCATATTACCAGTACCAGAAGCTTCTTTAGATGCTAGAGAAATTTGTTCTGAAACATCGGCTGCTGGGATTAAGTATTCTGCTGCTGTAACATTATAGTTCTCTACCATGACTACTTGTAAGTATGGGCTAACTTCAGGATCGCGAGCAATGATTTCGCTCATCACCATGATGAAATGAATAATATCTTGGGCAATAATGTAAGCTGGCGCTGCTTTACCACCGAATAAGATAGTAATCGGTGTTTTTGGCTTATTGCCTTTCTTAATATCAAAGTATTTATGAACAATATATAGTGCTAACATTTGTTGGCGTTTATATTCATGAATACGTTTGATTTGGACATCAATAATAGAATTTTCATTGATGACTGTTGCTTGACGATGGAGCAAATGATCTTTTAATTTAAGTTTGTCATTCGCTTTAATTGTAGCTAACTCTTTTTGGAATTCTTTATCGTCAGCGTATTTTTCTAATTCAGTTAAGTCATGATTGACACGCCATTCTTCACCCAATTTTTCGTCAAATAAACTAGATAAAGCTTTATTTGCATTCATAACCCAACGACGGAAAGTAATACCATTTGTTTTATTATTAATGCGTCCAGGATATAATGCTTCAAACTCACTTAATTCACTGTCTTTTAAGATATCAGTATGTAATTGAGCAACACCGTTGACGCTGAAACCATAATGAATTGACATATTTGCCATATGTGCACGGCCATTATTATCGATAATGAATGCACCTGGTTGATTTGGATGTGCTTGTTTCACACGATTATCCAAGTCACGGATAATGTGAGCAATATCTCCATTTATTCTTTCAAGATCGCCCATTGGCCATTTTTCAAGTGCTTCTGATAAGATCGTATGGTTTGTAAAAGCAATCGTATTTTTAACGATTTCTACTGCCTCATCAATACCAATATGATGTTGTTGAGTGAGTAAGCGAATTAATTCAGGGATGATCAACGCAGGGTGAGTGTCATTAATTTGAATAACAGCAAAGTCTGCTAAATCATGAATATTACTTCCACGTTCAATCGCTTCATCAATAATTAATTGAGCTGCATTTGAAACCATGAAATATTGTTGGAAAATACGTAATAATTGTCCATTATGATCAGAATCATCTGGATATAAGAACAGTGTAAGATTTTCTTGAATATTTGTTTTGTCAAAATTAATCGTTCCATATTCAATTAAATCACTATTTAATGATTCAATATCAAATAAGCGCAAACGATTGCGTTTTGTATTATTATAACCAAAAACATCGATATCATAGAGTACAGAATTGAGTGTAAAATTATTAAATGGCACTTCAAAACGTTTTTCAGAGCGTTTTAACCATGTATTTTCACTTATCCAAGCATCAGGAACTGCATGTTGTTCACGGTAAACGAGCAATTGTTCGAATAAACCAAAGTGGTAATTTAATCCAACACCATCACCATTGATACCTAATGTAGCAATCGAATCTAAGAAACAAGCCGCTAAACGACCTAAACCACCATTACCTAATGACGGCTCATTTTCAGCAGCTTCAACTTCTGCGATAGAACGACCGACACTTTGTAATTCTTCTTCAACTTCATCATATAGACCAAGATTTAATAAATTATTCGATAGTAATTTACCAATTAAAAATTCAGCAGAAACATAATATAATTTCTTTTTTGAATTATTTAACGGGTAATCATTTGCCTTTTCTTTAATATATTCTAAAAGTGCTTGATATAATTCTAAATCCGTCATTTCTTCCAATGATTTACCATAATTACTTTGAACACGTTCAGCTAATAAACTCATAATTTCTCTCCTCCAGAGTATTTTATGCAAAATGGTGCATCAAACGTATTATAACACCATAATGTTTGAATAACCATATTTTTATAACAATGTAATTCTTTATTCAGCTTGGTATTTTACCAATCCGAACGTATTATATCAAATATATAAATTTATGCAAACGTTTTCCCTATTAAAAATTTTATATGGTATAATCATGGATAATATTAAGAACAATTTAAACAAAGTGCTGTTAATCTATCTCATGAGATTAACAGAAGGAGGCAGGGAAATGGCTGTTACTATTAAAGACGTCGCAAAACGTGCAGGAGTTGCTCCTTCCACCGTATCAAGGGTCATTGCAGATAATAAAGCAATTAGTGAAGCAACTAAAATACGTGTTCGTGAGGCGATGAAAGAATTAAATTATCGTCCAAATGCTAATGCACGAAATCTGGTTCAACAAACAGCGAATGCTGTGGGGATCGTTTTTCCTTCAGAAGATTCAAGTTTTTATCATAATCCATTTTTTACAGCAATACTGAGAGAAATAAATGTTGAGGCGATTAATGAAGGTTATTCCATCATTTTATCCATTGGTGAGACACTTGAGCAGAGATATCAACAAGTGCAACAATTAGTCCTGGAGCAACGAGTAGATGGTTTGCTCTTTCTATACTCTAATCCGGAAGATCCAATTATCCAATTTGCTCACAAAGAAAAAATCCCTTTTACGATTATTGGTTATATGGATCATCCTGAGATAAATTTTGTAGATAATGATAATTATCATGCCGGTCAGATGGTGGCAGAGGCATTGATTAAAAAAGGATATGAACAGTTATACTTATTAGGAGGAAATACGGATCTCAGTCATATCGCACATCGCGAAGCAGGGGTACGCTCAATCGCAGACAAAAATCATATTTCACTGAAGATTAATAATAATGTTGGTACTACGATTGAAGATGGTTATAAAATGTATCCACAGATTAAAGAACTCAATGCATCGACCGCACTGATTGTCACCGAACAGACGATCGCTGATGGTTTAATGATAGCCAGTCAAGCGAGCGGAGAATTTTTGCCGATGATTACTTTTAGAACAACAGGACAATATCCACTCGCATTTCTTGGTGATTATGAATTTATCGATTTAAATGCCACACAATTGGGTATTGCAGCAATGAAGAATTTACATATGCAATTAAAAATTCCTAAGCCAAAATGTCAACAAATATTTATTGAAGTGGAATGGGGTAAAAATAAAAAATCCTAAAATTAAACA
>JBHWOV010000111.1:0-5585 GCA_043424535.1 Aerococcaceae bacterium | reverse complement strand
AAACAAAGTAGCATTAATTACCGGTGGTGCCGGAGGTATCTTTGGGCTTCTCTAATTATAGAGAGGTCTATTTTTTTATTCTAGGTGTCTACCTATTCACCGCTTACGTTTGAAAGCTCTTAGCAATGCTGAGTAAAGCTATTATGGAGTTGAGGGGCGCTCATGTAAACCCCTTTACATCAATGTTTGTAGTCATATAGTAATGGTTTTGGTAATGGTTCAGACTAAATTTTCATGCATACGCCTATTTTTTATGAGATTCCGATGCTTCAAGACTAAAATCCCAAAATTTGTACTGGAAAAGTATCAATAGTAGAAATCCAGTATTCAAACCCATTTCCTTAAATGAATGTATAGTTTCATTCTAAATATAATAGACATCTTCTCATTAAGTCTTGCACTTGAGATAAAGGAATATTAAGAAACTACCTAACGGGACTGGAAGACACCCGTCAGGTAGTATGAAGGAGTATGATTTTATTTTAAACAGTCATGCTTGCGACCGCTTGAGCATTTTTCTTACGAATAACAGTTCCTGTATCTTTATCAAAGAAATGCGCTTTGTTCATGTTAAAGGCAACCTCAATTGTTGAACCAGGCTCATGATAATCTCTCGCATCAACCACAGCCACCATTTCTGTTGAATCTAAATTCAAATATAAAATCGACTCGGCTCCTGTAAGCTCAGAAACTGAAATTACTGGATTCACGATACTTTCTGGTGAAGCATCAAGCGCAATTTGTTCTGCTTGAATATCTTCTGGTCGGATCCCAAAAGTAATTTCCTTTCCGTCATAACCATTCTCGTCCAACGCTCTTCGTGACGGCTCACTTACTGCAACTTCTATACCGTGGCCATCGGTAATCCGACCGTTTTGATAACGAACCTCGATTAAGTTCATCGCTGGAGAACCAATGAAACTTGCAACGAACGCATTATTCGGTGAGTTATACACTTCAAACGGTGAACCTACTTGCTGAATAATCCCTGCATCCATAATAACAATCCGATCCGCTAGCGTCATCGCTTCAGTCTGGTCATGGGTTACGTAAATCATCGTTGTCTCTAAACGTTCGTGTAATTTCGCGATTTCTGTGCGCATATGAACACGTAATTTTGCATCTAAGTTTGAGAGTGGTTCATCCATTAAGAACACTTTTGGATCACGAACAACAGCACGGCCTAAAGCGACACGCTGTCTTTGACCACCAGATAAAGCAGCTGGTTTACGTTCAAGTAAATCTGTTAATCCTAATAATTCCGCTGCATTTTCTACACGTTCTCGTATTTCATCTTTTGGCATTTTACGAAGTTTTAAACCAAAGGCCATATTATCATAGACCGTCATGTGTGGATATAGCGCATAGTTTTGGAATACCATTGCGATATCACGGTCTTTTGGAGCGACATCATTCATGACTTCGTCACCAATGAGCAAATCACCTTCTGTAATTTCTTCAAGCCCAGCTACCATTCGGAGTGTAGTTGATTTTCCACAACCTGAAGGGCCTACAAAAACGATAAACTCTTTATCTTCAATTTCTAAATTAAAATCTTCTACTGCATAATCTTCTGCATTGTCATACATTTTGTGTATATGATTTAATTTTATTTCCGCCATTTTCTTTTCTCCTTCTCAAACTGCTTCTTAATTTTTATCAAAATAACCAATCTATGGGTCTTGGAAAAGCAAAATTTTAGGTGTTGTCGATACGTTTAAATTATTCTCAAAAACACCAGTGTTTCATCTAATTTAGTAAGTAATAAGATTTTTTCGGATCCATAGCCGGTGTTGTATGCAAATTCTTCTGTCATCGTCACACCAAATTGTGGCTAAGACTTCTGTAATACCATTACTTTAATACCATTACTTTTTCAGGAATATTTTCGTTTACTTCTTATTCGTAAACTCTTCGGTCTAAATCAGAATGTACTTTCTACATGCTCACATACTTCTATAATAACGTTTCAATCATTAAAAAATTGAATGTCATTTATAGTTCACGAATCACACGGCATGGATTCCCAGCAGCAACGACATTCGATGAGATATCCTTCGTGACAATACTTCCCGCGCCTATAACCGTATTCTCACCAATGGTTACACCCGGTATAATCTGAACACCCGAGCCTATCCAAACATTTCGTTCAATACGTACAGGCAAATTGTATTGTAAACCCTTCTCACGGTGAATTGGATCTACGGGATGCGTTCCTGTTGAAATAACCACGTTAGGCCCTATCATGACATGATCGCCAACATAAATATGTGTATCATCAACGACTGTCAGATTGAAGTTCACGTAAATATTATTTCCAAAATGAACATGATGCCCTCCCCAATTCGCATGAAAGGGCAGTTCGATGTAACAATTTTCGCCAATTTCTGCAAACATCTCTTTTAGTAACAGTTGTCGCTTCTCTTGCTCCGATGGACGGGTTTGGTTGAAATCATATAGTTTTTCTAAGTAATATAATTGTTTTTCTTGTAAATCAAGCGCATTAGGGTCATAAATTTCTCCAGTATGCAATTTATCCTCTATAATTATTTCTCAACTACTTTTAATAAACTTCTAGTTGCTATTCAATTTTTCAATAAAGTTTTTAAATCCTTTAAGTCCATCTTCAGTTTGCTTATAAACACCCGCATCTTCTAAAACACGAATAAACTTATCACCAACTTTTTGTTGGATAAATTTAGTAACATTTTCTTCATCAAATGATTCTTCCTTCAATTCTCTAGCCCAGTTCTGATGAATTTCAGCTACTTCACTTAATGGCTTTTTATCTAATAAAAAATCCTCAAGTTCTTGTAGTTCTTCTACTAATCGAGGCGGTAAAATCGCTAAGCCCATGACTTCGATTAATCCAATATTCTCTTTCTTAATATGATGAACATCTGGATGCGGATGGAAAATACCATCAGGGTATTCTTCCGTTGTGCGATTGTTTCGTAATACTACGTCCAGCTCATACAATCCTTCATTAAATCGGGCAATTGGTGTGACTGTATTGTGACGAGTCTTCCCTGTATGTGAGACGATATCAAAATCTGTGTCTGAAAAATGTTCCCAAATATCCATAATATGAACCACTGCTTTTACCAAGTCTCTTTTACTTGCTGATTTCAAACGAAGCACACTTAATGGCCACTGAACAATTGATGCTTTTACGTGTGGATGATCAATTAGTTCCACTTCTTCTAGCGGCTTGGCATCTTCAATCGGAAATTGAGAACGTCCACCTTGGTAATGATCGTGAGATAAAATGGATCCACCTACAATAGGCAAATCAGCATTTGATCCGACAAAATAATGAGGTAAAACATCAATAATTTCCAGTAAATTCTCAATCGCAGTGCGGTCAACAACCATCGGCTTATGTACTTCATTTAAAAAAATACTATGTTCGTTATAATAGACATAGGGCGAATATTGCATCCCATAAATTTCATCTTGGATTTTCATACGTACAACGCGATGATTCTCTCTCGCCGCGTGACTTGCATGACCTTTATAACCTTCATTTTCTAAACAAAGCACACAGTTTGGATAGTTCGTTGATACTTTATCTTTCTGTGCGGCTATTTCTTTAGGATCTTTTTCAGGTTTCGATAGATTGATTGTGATTTCTAAATTTCCATAAGGACTGACCGTTTCGAAAAAGATATTTTTTGCAATATTTCTTGTTTTAATATAATTATTATCCTGACTTAATTGATAAAAATAATCAGTTGCATGTTCTTTATCTTCTTCATATTTTTCCCAGAAATTCTCATTTAGTGTACTAGGCATAGGAGTAACTAAATTCATTAATTTTGCTTCAAAAATATCTTTTTCATATTGATAATCTTCGATAAGTTCATTTTGAATAGCATAAGCAATCAATTCATCCATACTGTCGAGTAATTCTGGAAGTTCATCTAAAATTTCCGGTTCTAAGAAATCATCTAAATGGAGAATATCTAATAAACGATTTTGAAGATAAATTTTATCCACTGGTTTCACTAAATCCATCTGAATAGCTTGTTTTATAAATTCTGAAATCGTCCGTGAGATATCTGCTTTCGTCATATTTTTCCCCTTTCCAATTTCTCTTAATTTAAGACTTTTGCTCCTTCCCCCACTTCAGCAATATAAAAGCTTGCTTCGTAGCCAATCTCTTCTGTGTAAATTTTTTGAACGTTTTCGATGACTATATCCACTTTTTCTTTATTGACTAAAGCAATCGCGCAGCCACCCATTCCAGCACCTGTCATCCGCGCACCTAACACACCTTCTTGGCTCAACGCGGCATTGACCAATGCGTCTAGTTCAGCTCCAGTAATATCATAGTCATCTTTTAAACTTATATGTGAAGCAGTTAGTAATTTACCAAAACGTTCTAAGTCACCTTGCTTCAATACTTCAACAGTTTCACTAACACGATTATTTTCGTACACAACGTGTCTAGTTCTTTGTAAAAGGACTTCATCTGTAAGTAAATGTTCTAACTCTTCAAATTGATCGACCGTTAATTCTCCAAGGGCCTGAATATCAGCTTCTTTTTTTAAAATTTCAAGCGCTCGTTTACATTCCTCGAGACGCTCGTTATACTTCGAACCTGCTAGCTCTCGGCGTTTATTAGTATTCATAATAAGAATAATATTTTCTTTAAAATTGGCTGGTACCATTTCATAATCCAGGTTGTTCGTATTTAAATGAATAGCCATATCTTTTTGGCCCATCCCAATCGCAAATTGATCCATGATCCCTGTGCTTACACCAATGATTTCATTTTCAACTCTTTTACCGATTTTAATTAAATCTAGGCGGTCGATATCAAGTGTATATAAATCTTCTAAGAGTACCCCGACTAGCATTTCTAGAGATGCCGAGGAAGAGAGTCCGGCACCATTTGGAATGTTTCCATAAATGACCAAATCAAACCCTTTATCTATTGAATGGCCTTCTTCAATTGTTAGTTGAACCATTCCTTTGACATATTTAACCCACTTATCTTCCTCATCGTAGATGATTTTTTCTAAATTAAACTCAACTGGCTGAAAATCAGGGAAATTTAAAGAATAACATCGGACAATCTTATCTTCTCTTTTGCGTGCAACGCCATAAGTTCCTTGAGTAATTGCACTTGGAAAGACGTATCCTCCATTATAATCTATGTGTTCGCCTATTAGATTTACGCGGCCTGGAGCAAAGTATTTAGCTGTTGGTGTATTTTCATAATTTTTTTGAAAAGTACTTGTTAACTTCTTGAGAATATTCTCCATTTATTTATCACCCTCACCTTTTCAATAGTTTCAAATTCACGGTTATCTTTACTCTTCCAATACAACGGAAGAAAAATCCCTAATGAAGAATCACATCAAGGATCTTTCTAGCTGATATAAAATCAACTTACCGTTGTATCTTCAGTCTCCATATTTTAATTTAAAAGATATGATTCCTTGGATAGATACAACAAACATTCATAAAGATATAGAAACGTTCTTTTTTTGTGCCTAGAAAGAAGAACATTTGAATTTTCTATAAAACAATTTAATAGGATTAAAAATTAAAGTTAAATTTAAAAGTAATATCCGCTG
>JBHWOV010000110.1:0-6299 GCA_043424535.1 Aerococcaceae bacterium | reverse complement strand
GCCTGTTTGATATAATTAATAAGATAATAGAACTTTTTTTAAACACAATATAAATAAAAAATCAGTAAAGGAGCGAATGGTTTGACTGAACGACGTCAAGAAATTAAGAAAAATATCGAACAACATTTAAAATTATTGCCAGATTTACATGGTTGTTATTTGATGAAAGATCAGCATGATCAAATTATTTATGTTGGTAAAGCCAAAAATTTAAAAAATCGTGTTCGCTCTTATTTCCGAGGAGCACATGATACTAAAACAACCAAATTAGTATCCGAAATTACGCATTTTGAAACAATTATTACTAATAGTAATAAAGAAGCATTAATTCTTGAAATTAATTTAATTCAAAAATACCGTCCACAATACAATATCAAATTAAAAGACGGAACGATGTATCCCTATTTAAAAATCACGAATGAACGCGATCCGCAATTAATTATTACCAATGAAGTTAAAAAAGATGGCGGGAAATATTTTGGTCCCTTCCCAAATGTTTATGCTGCTACGAATACACAACAAGTATTAACGAAAGCTTATCCACTCCGTCACTGTCCCAAAAATGAAAAGAGAGCCTGCTTCTATTACCATCTCGGGCAATGTATCGGACCATGTGATCATGAAGTGCCGCCTGAAGAATATGCACAAAACATCGCTCAGATCGAGCGTTTTTTCAATGGAGATACTAAAGAAGTCAAACAATCACTGACTCAAAAAATGGAGAGAGCCGCAGAAAAATTAGACTTCGAAATGGCTGCTGATTACCGCGATCAAATTGATTACATTAATACAACAGTAGAACGTCAAAATATTATGAGTAAAGATTATGACAATACCGATGTCATTGCTTATACATTAGATCGTGGATGGGTTTCCGTTCAAGTATTTATGTTACGTCAAGGCTCTATTTTAAAACGTAAAGCTATCATAGAACCTAGCTATGGTAATCCAGAAGATGAAGTAACGACATTGATTGCACGTTTCTATCAAGAACAAGCCCAAATCAAACCGAAACAATTGTTAGTGCCTAGTGATATTGATAAAGAATTATTAACAGATTTCTTAGGTATCTCTGTTGTGACACCACTCCGTGGTAAAAAACGAAGCATGCTTGAACTCTGCGAAAAGAACAGTAAAATTTCATTAGATGAACATTTCCGTCTCATCGAAATGAATGAGAAGAAAACTATTCTGGCAGTGGATGAATTAGCAGAATTATTAAATATTCCTCGAGCGGATTATATTGAATCCTTTGACCATTCAAACATTCAAGGTAGTAACGCTGTTTCAGGGATGGTCGTTTACCGACATGGTAAGCCAGACCGCAAAAGTTATCGTAAATTCAAAATCAAAACGGTCGAAGGCGCAGATGAATTCGCTTCGACTCAAGAAGTTATTCGCCGTCGCTATACACGCTTATTGCGCGAAGAGAAACCGCTCCCTGATTTAATTCTCATGGATGGTGGAAAAATTCAAATACGCGCTGCCAGAGACGTCTTAGAAAATGAACTGGGAATTGCGATACCAGTCGCTGGGATGGTCAAAAATGACCAGCATAAAACAGCCGCGCTCATGGATGGCTACACTGAAGAAATCGTGGATGTCGATCCTAGAAGCCAAGCCTTCCATCTGATACAGCGTATTCAAGAAGAAGTTCACCGCTATGCGATCAGTTATCACCGTAATGTTCGTAGTAAATCAACTTTCGGGTCCATATTAGATGAAATTCCTGGAGTCGGACCCAAAACACGAACAAAATTACTCAAGCATTTTAAATCTCTGAAACGCATTCATGAAGCAGAGATTGAAGAAATCACAGAGCTTGGTATCCCGCGCCCGACTGCAGAACGCGTTAAAGAAGCCATGGAAGAAGAGTTTGCGAAAGTAAAATAAATGAATTCCCTACCCATTTAAAAAACAGTCATCAGAACGTATCTGATGACTGCTTTTTGTATATAACTATTTATTTTGAAGATTAAACAACTGGAATCCAGCTAATAATCAATGCGGCAATGACACCACCTACAAGCGGTGCCACCACTGGAACCCAACTATAACCCCAGTCACTATCACCTTTATGTTTCATCGGTAGGATCGCATGTGCAATACGTGGTGCTAAATCACGTGCCGGATTAATGGCATAACCTGTTGGTCCACCAAGTGATAAACCAATACTCATAATCAACATGCCGACGACCGCTGTTCCAAAGCCAGGAGCCATTTCTGTATAGCCAAATGCCATAATTCCAAATACAAGTACGAAAGTTCCTAATACTTCACTAATAAAATTGTCTCCATAAGAACGAATCGCTGGGCCTGTCGCAAACACACCAAGAATTGTCGTAGCATCTTCTGTTTCTTCAAAATGCGGGCGATACATTAACCAAACTAGAATCGCTCCTAAGAAACCACCGAGCATCTGCGCGATTACATACTTAAAGAAGACAAGCCAAGTGATATCCCCACTGATCGCGAATGCTAAACTCACTGCCGGATTCAAATGCGCTGGGCCAAGATGTCCTGTAGCATATGCTGCTACCGCAACAGCGAAGCCCCATCCCATCGCAATCGCTACCCAACCTGCATTTTCTCCTTTAGAATGTTTTAAGCTAACATTCGCTACAACGCCATCACCTAAAAAGACAAGCAGTAAGGTTCCGATAAATTCTCCGATTACATCGATTGTCATGATTATGCCTCATTTCCTTCTTTTAGATTCACTAAATCATTTTCAGCAATCACTGCTTGTAATTGATTCGCTTGTTCAGTACGCTCTTCTTCTGTCCATTCATATTTTTCTGCCATAATATCAAGAACAGGTTCAATTAATCTATCCACTTCATCCCGTTTGAATAGTAAATAATTTGTACGGCGAAGGAAATAATCAATGGGTGTCAATGTCATTTCAAAGTCCATCGCATACATTAACATTAGATTTTCTTTCAATGTTAAGCGCTCATCTTCCTCGAATTGTCCCACTAATTGGAAAACTCTTGGAGCATTGGATCCATATAATGAAGCAATTTCATAAGCTTCTTCGGCATTTAAACCTTGACTTACTCCAATTTGGGCATATGCTTCAAATTCACGTTCGATATTATCCGGATTTAATTCACCACCAGATACTGGATAAGTCCGCGAATTTACTGCGCGGAAATGACGGTCAAATTTATCAGCTAAGATTTCGATAATTTTTGCTAATGCACCGGCAGCCATTTTACGATAGTCAGTAATTTTACCACCAGCTAAATTAATTAAACCATTATCATCAATATCTAAACTTGAACCACGTGATACTTCTGAAGGGTCTAGATTTTGTTCTGAAAGACTACCTTCAAGATTCGCAACAACACCTTCAACTTCTTCACGGGTTTGCTCTTCATGTAAATAACCTTGGACTGAATCAATTAATTCATCAAAACTTTCATCCGTTAATTTTCCGCTATCCCCACCATTATAGTCCGAAGAAGAATTACCTGCTAAGAGAGGACGTAAACCTGCCCATGATGATTCAATATCCGCTAATTCAATATTTGCTTCAGGGAAACGATCATTGACTGCTTTTAATAAATAATCGACATCATCTTGTGTGACTTGTGGATGTTTCAAATCTCCTTGGTAATCTGTGTCTGTTGTACCAAAATATGTTTTATTTTCGCGTGGAATAACAAAAATCATTCGCCCATCATTATGTCCACTATCAAAATAAATAGGATTTGGTACTTTTAATTTGGCTGCATCAATGACTAAATGCACGCCTTTTGTTGGGCGCATTTGACGGATTTCTTCTTCCCCTTCACGGTCAAGATTTCTCGTTTCATCTGACCAAGGTCCTGTTGTGTTGATGACAATGCGTGATTTAATTTCAAATTCTTCGTCCGTTAAGTGATCTTTGGCACGAACACCATTCACTTGTCCTTCGTCATTATATGTATAACCAATTGCTTCTACACGACTAGCAATTAATGCCCCGTCATAGTGGGCACGTTTAATATTTTCAATGACTAAACGAATATCGCTATTATTGAAATCTAAATAACGGCCACCGCCTTGAAGTCCTTCTTCTTTTAGTCCTGGAACTTCCGCTAATATCTCATCTGCACTCAACACTTTATTTGCATAAGATGTCGTTTGAACGCCCGCTAATAAATCATAGAGATCCATTGCGACTTTGAGACGGAACATATTAAATGTTGCGCCAGGCTCATCATAAATCGGTAAAATCATCGGATCTGGCTTCGGAATATGTGGTGCGATTTGTTGCAGGACAGCACGTTCTTGAACCGTATCTGACACCACTTCAACATCAAAATGTTTTAAATAACGAATCCCTCCATGGACTAATTTAGTAGAACGACTGGATGTCCCTTCGGCAAAGTCTTGCATTTCAATCAGACCTGTTTCTAAACCGGATGCTGCTGCTTGTAAAGCCACACCTGCTCCAGTAATTCCACCTCCGATGATTAGTAGATCGAGTTCACGATCTTGCATCCGCCGAATCGCATTTTGACGACTTTCTTTTGAAAATTTCATTTTGATCTCCTTTTCTAACTTTTATTCTTCTGAATCAGCAAAAACTTGGGTCGCTTCGACAGCACGTGTCCATCCTTTATACAATTGTTCTTTATGTGCATTATTCATCGATGGATTAAATTCTTTCGCGACAGCATTGAGTGATTTCAATTCATCTAAATCTTCCAAATAACCTACAGCTAAACCAGCTAAGAAGGCTGCCCCTAATGCTGTTGTCTCTAAATTTTGTGCCCGAGCAATATCTATTCCTAAAATATCTGACTGGAATTGCATTAAATAATCATTCATCGCTGCACCACCGTCAACTTTAAGTATATTAATCGGTACACCAGTATCTAATTCCATCGTATCGATAATATCCCGTGTTTGATAAGCAAGCGACTGTAAAGTAGCTTTGACAAAGTCTTCGCGACTCGTTCCACGAGTTAAACCAAAGACTGAACCACGCGCATTGGAATTCCAATAAGGTGCACCCAATCCGGTAAAAGCAGGAACAACATACACTTCATCATCATTTTTTGAAGCTTTTGCCATTGCTTCAGATTCTGGTGACGATTGAATTAATTGTAATCCATCTCTTAACCATTGAATGGCCGAACCTGCAACGAAAATTGATCCTTCTAAGGCATAATTTATTTCTCCATTAATACCATAGGCAATCGTCGTAATGAGTCGATTTTCAGACAATTGAAATTCTTTCCCCATATTCATAATAATGAAGGCACCCGTACCATAAGTATTTTTTACCATCCCTGGTTCAAATGCCAATTGTCCGAATAAGGCGGCCTGTTGGTCTCCTGCCATACCTGATATTGGTACTTCCGCACCATAAAAATGGAATGGAATCGTATGACCATAAACTTCTGAATTTGATTTGACTTCCGGTAACATGACACGTGGAATATTTAATAAATCAAGAATTTCTTGATCCCATTCTAAATCTTTAAGATTGAAGAGCATCGTTCTAGCGGCATTTGTATAATCTGTAACATGGCATTTTCCATTGGTTAATTTCCAAACGATCCAAGTATCAATCGTTCCAAATAATAATTCACCATTTTCAGCTCTTTCTTGTGCACCATCGACATGATCTAAAATCCAACGAATTTTCGTCGCTGAAAAATAAGCATCGATGACGAGACCCGTTTTTTCACGTATCATTTCTGTATGTCCCGCATCACTTAATTGTTTCGCAATCGGTGCTGTTTGTCTCGATTGCCATACAATCGCATTATAAATTGGCAAGCCTGTTTCTTTATCCCAAACAACGGTTGTTTCACGCTGATTCGTGATACCAATGCCTTGAATTTGTTCAGGTTTCAATCCTGATTCGATAAATGCTCCTGCGATCACTGATTGCACTGAATTCCAAATTTGATTCGCATTATGCTCTACCCAACCTGCTTGGGGAAATATTTGTTCGAATTCTTTTTGATAGGAACCAACATTTTCACCCTCATGATTATAAATAATTGCTCGCGTTGATGTCGTTCCCTGATCAATCGCCATAATGTACTTGTCCATAATATAACCTCAAATCTACTAAATTTTATCTATCTTTAGTATATAGGTAACGCTTTCATTAATGGTGTTAACATTTTTTAATTTTTTTAAAAAAGTGATATTTTTAATTTAAAAATAGCATAAAAATCTAGTTATCCGCATAAAAACTGGACTTATCACACTTTATCAAGGTCAAAACCACTCAATTTACTACTAATTTACTACTTATGAATGAGCTTTGATACGACGATTTATCCTTGAAA
>JBHWOV010000109.1:0-17856 GCA_043424535.1 Aerococcaceae bacterium | reverse complement strand
AGCTATCTTGCGATTATTTCAGGAGATGAAATAATTTATCTAATTAAATATATGGGACCCTATTATTCTAATACAAAAATTGAAGTCGGAAATGTCAATCCTCCGCATGCCACATCCTCTGGAAAAGTTTTATTAGCCTATTCTGATAAAACAATTGTTGATTATGTCCTACAACAAAACTTAACGGCATTTACTGAAAATACCATCACAAATCCTATAAAATTACGTAAAGAATTTGAAAAAATTAGACGACAAAAATATGTCATTAGTATTGGTGAATATGATATCGATAATTTATCGGTAGCCGCACCTGTTTTTGACATTAATGGAAATGTTGTCAGTGCGATTGGTGTCGCTGGTCCTCTCTCACGTATTAATTCAGAAGAAAAAATTCAAACAATTAAACGAGAAGTAATAAAAACAGCAAAATATGCTTCTGAAATATTAGGATGGGAAGAGGATTAATTCATATCGTTGGAATCAAGTGGGAGCGATTCTTCTAGGTTTAATATTATTAGTTCTATTGGTTGAAACTTTTTCTACTCGAGTTCGTCGTCGCTTAGCTTATGGAGAATAAAAAAAGGATGGAGCAAAATTGCTCCATCCTTTTTTATATTATATGCTGATTATACTTATGTTTACTCATCATTAGAATTGTTTTCCTCATCTATTGATACGGGTGAAGATACTTCATAGATGCCTTGATCTGGATAAGGAATTGAATTGGGTAGTAAACCATTTCCATTCACTGTTAAACGTACTTTTTCTGTTTGAAAAAAGTTACCCATCGTATAAACAATTGACCGAATAACTGCTTCTTCAGATGCTTCATAGTTATTTAATACCGCAACCACACCTGGAGAAAAATCGATTGTGGCTACATTTTGACTATCAATATATACATCATTGACAGTAATAGTAGCATCAATAATTCCTAATTCTCTAAACATGTGTTCGAATGCTTTAGCTAAAGAACCATTAGTTTGAAATGCAAAAGCTCCTTCACTTTGCCTCACTAATTCAGTTTGACTATCATCCGGTTCAAACAAAGTAATTGGATGCGTAAGCATAACATTACGAGTATCAGAAACTAATTGCCAATATTCTCCTGGCTCTTCCAATGATTCACTTGTCCATCTTCCTACGAATCCTTGATTTTGAGCATAAAAATCTTTTTGAACACGATCATCTGATATACGTGTGACTTCAATAACATTGGTCAAAACGCCTGCTTCAGTCTGCATTGCATCATATAATGCTGTGATTTCACTCGTTTGATTGGATGCGTCTGTCCATTCTGTTCCAACTGTAAGAGGCTCTTGCAATATAATCTGTGAATCAGTGGTCTGTAATGTATCCACCGATGACAAAACATTATCATAGGGATTTAAATTGGTTGTTGAAGTTACTTGTTGGATTTGTCCTTCACCTATGACAAATACTTGTGTAACGACAGCTCCTTGCTGACGCCATTGTATTTGACTCTGTGCATTATCATTTTGACTATAATTCATATATGTTGCACTATTTTGGTTCCCATTACTATACTGTTTAATTTGATTCGATAAATAAGGGGCATAGTCCCATAAATGATAACTAGTTCCTGGCGGTGCTAATTCAAAATTTTCACTTGGATCCTCAACTAAAAGTATCTCATGATTGGAACTCTGTAAATCAGTCATCGATTCCGTTTGTTGTGAAGAGGTTTCTTCATGAGCAGTTTGCTCATTTTGTTGATTCTTTTCCTCCTCTTGTCTTGCTAATTTCGCATCAATTTCTTGTTGTCTTTCTTCACTTAATTTGATCATTGGCTCATTTGAACATCCTACTAAAATAAGTGTAGCTATCACTAGCAGATATTTCTGAAAATATTTAATAACAAAAACCTCCTCACAAAAATCACATCTATTATAGCATATTTTGAAGTGAATCCTATTTATATTTATGCTAATTTATAAATAACGAGAATATCTTTGGAAAGAAAAATACTACATTAACGATCATAATACTAAAGTATTTTATCGTTAATGTAGTATTGCTATTTTTAGTAAGAAGTTTAATCATCTATTTCAACATATTCGATCACTAATTGACGCTTCGGTTCACGTCCTTGTGAATAGGTTTTGAATGATTTCATATGTGATAAGTGTTTATGAATTTGTTTACGCTCATATGCTGGAAGTGGCTCAACAATTGCTGGTTTTCCAGTGTTTTTAGCTTCTTCTGCTTTTTGTTCCGCTATATTTTGTAAAACTTTTGCTCGACGTTTACGATAATCTCCAACATTTAATATCACATTTAAATGTTTTTGATGAATCGCTGATAAATATGTTTGAGCTAATATTTGAAGAGAATTAATGATTTTTCCATGTTTTCCAATAACTAATCCTGATTTATCCGTATGAATATCAAAGAATACATTTTTTCCTTCAATATCCATTTCAATCGTTGCATCAGCTCCGTAATCTTGAATGATGTCAATTAGATAATCAGCAACTATTTCAGCACTTTCATAAGCATTTTTACCCTTGAAAGTTTTTTGTTCTACTTCACTTTTATTTTCAGATGTATCTGAAATTGGTTCTTCCTCGATATCCTTGGATGATTCTGGTTCAGCATGATTCTCCAGTTTCTCTTCAATTGAATTTTCTTCAATGTTGACATTTTTATCTGAATGACTATCAATATCTTCTGTAGTTTTATATTTTATCTCTTCATATGAAGAAGAAACTTCACTCGCAGCATTCTCTTTGTTTTTATCAATAACTTTTGCTTCTTCCTTTGAAGGCTCAGTATCTTGATTTGAATGATGCGTCAGTTTAATTACTACTTCTTCATTATTTGATTCATCTGAAATTTTATCATCATGTCGTTCTAACTCTTGGGTTAATTGAGATAATGACATATCGTTTAACTTATGTATTTCAACAATAGCTTCTTGTTTCCCAAAACCTAAAAAGCCCTTCTTACCTTCACTAATAACTCGAATTTCAGCTTGATCTTTTTGAATTCCTAATTGTGTTAATCCTATTTCAATAGCTTCTTCAACAGTAGCAGCCCTTACAGTTTTATGATTTAACATCATAGTCGTCCTTCCTCATTTTATCTTTTACGTCTTGTTCTTTGACGTAATTCACGACGCAATTCGCGCTCGCGATCTTTTTCTGCTTGACGCTTTGCTTCTCTTTCAGCATTAATCTTATAGGGATTGTTAAGTATCAATGTTTGAATAACAGTGAAAGCGTTCGTTACAACCCAATAGATTGCAATAGCACTCGGTAAACCTATCCCTATAAAGAAAATCATTAATGGAGTAATGAACATCATTGATTTAGTTGATATATTTTGAACCGGATTGCTCTTCATATTTAAATAGGTTGAACAGAGTGTTAAAAGTGCAGCAAGAATCGGTAAGATAAAGTATGGATCTGGTTCACTCAGATTCATCCATAAAAAACTACCTTCTCTCAATTGTGGTGTATGTAGAATCGCTTGATACAATGCCATCATAATTGGTAATTGAATGAGCATTGGTAGACACCCAGCAAACTGATTGACATCCTTTTCTTCTAGAAACGCTTGCTGTTCCTCTTGCATCTGTAATTGAGATTCACGATCCTGATTAGGATATTTTGCACGAATAGCTTCTAATTCCGGTTGAAGTTCTTGCATTTCTCTTTGTGATTCTATTTGCATCTTATTTAAAGGTAATAGCAATAGACGTACAATAATTGTAAAAATTGTTATCCCTAAAGCGTAATTTCCTCCAAATAAATTTGATAACCAAATAATAAATTGGCTAATATAAAATAATACATATCGATCCCAAAAATTAGTACTATTTGCAGAAACATCTCCACTAGAACATGCGGTCAAGAAAATAATGGCAGTTGCCAAGAGAATGAGCTTTAACCATTTACGATTAATTTTCATGATACCTCCTTATAAAATTTTGTTTAATGTTTGCTTATCTATCACTTGAGCTAAGGACATGACATGGATCAACGATTTTTTTATTTGATGAAAATCTTTATTTTCAATATCCTTACGAGCTATCACTAAAAAATCTATATCTGGTTGAATAGCTGGCTCTAATTCATGAATGGCTTGACGAAGATATCTTTTAATTTGATTACGTTTCACAGCATTTCCAATTTTCTTTCCAACGGATAGTCCTACTCGAAAATGTTCTTGATCAGGTTTAATGTAAGTATAAATAACAATCTGACGATTTGCGATTGACTTTCCTTGATTAAATACTTGTTGAAACTCATGTTCTTTCTTTATACGGTATCTCTTCTTCATCTTAGCCTCACTTCTAAAATAGATAATCAATCATTATCTCTCTCATTATAGCGAATATTCTATTAAAAATAAAATACTTCTCTACTTTAACAATAAAAAAAGCCAACTAGTAATCTAGTTGGCTAAATTCAAAAATTATGCTGATAAACGTTTACGTCCTTTACGGCGACGATTACTTAAAACACGACGGCCATTTTTAGTACTCATACGTTTACGAAAACCATGTACTTTACTACGTTGACGTTTTTTTGGTTGATATGTGCGTTTCATGTTTTGCACCTCCTAAGTCTCTTCAAGATGATTACAATACCAAACTATTTTATAGAATGTCTTACTATTTGTCAAGATATTTTTCCGTTTTTAAAGACGATAAAAACAAAAGTTATCAACAAAGTTATCAACATTAGTTTAAAGGTTGTGTATAAAAAAATGATCTTTTATAACTTTCCACAACATTTCCCCAGGATAATGTGCATTTATACAGTTGTTCATTAGTCTTGTTCATAAAACAAAAAAACTGTTGATAAGTATCTTGTTTATCTATAAGACAGACTTTCACATGGAATATTATGAACAATGCACTGTTAATAACAACTTATCAACAAAGTTATGCACATTATTTTATTTCTGTGGATAACTTTTATTGTCAAAATGTTAATAGAGCTTTTTAAAAGTTTTGAACTTGTGGAAAACTCAGACTATGATAAAATAAGATTATCACTTTTTTATTTAAAATCAGACTGAGGTGAACCACTTCCATGGAAGAAAAAGATCTTTTCTGGCAAGAGATAACTAGCCAATTAAAAGAAATTCTTTCTGAAGGAACCTATAAAAATTGGGTAGAACCCGTGAAACCTACTCGCATTGGTAAAGATACCATCACATTAGCAGTTCCTAATACATTAACGAAAAATTATTGGGACAAACATTTATCTGGCTATATTCTTCAGATTAGTCTCGATAAATTTGGTATGGAATATTTACCTAATTATATTTTAGTTCCTGAAGAAGAACATTTTAAGCCTGAAGTTGAAATAGAACCATCAACTGTAGTATCGTCTTCTAATATTGAAGAACAAAGTATTCCAACTAATAATCAATTAAATCCTAATTATACTTTCGATAATTTTGTTATCGGTGAAGACAATAAAATGGCAAGTGTCGCAGCATTAGCTGTCGTTGATGGTCCTGGTACTACCTACAATCCGTTCCTTATCTACGGAGGTGTTGGCTTAGGTAAAACACATTTAATGCAGGCTATAGGAAATGAAATTCAAAAAAGAAATCCGGCTACTAAAATTAAATATGCTACTAGCGAATCTTTTGTAAATGATTTTATCACCAGTATTCAAAATGGATCCCAACAAGAATTTCGTGACATGTACCGAAAAATTGATGTTTTGTTAATCGATGATATTCAATTTTTATCTAATAAAGATAAAACACAGGAAGAGTTTTTCCATACTTTTAATGCTTTATTTAATAATGAAAAACAAATTGTACTTACGAGTGATCGACTACCAAATGATATTGATAATCTAGAAGATCGTCTTATCAGCCGTTTTAAATCAGGACTTTCTACCGATATCACACCACCCGATTTAGAAACTCGAATTGCTATCCTTCGTAAAAAAGCGAGCAATGATAATCTGGATATTGATTCTAAAACATTAACTTATATTGCTAACAGTGTAGACACTAATATTCGAGAATTAGAAGGCGCACTAGTTCGTGTCATTGCTTATGCAGCAATCCAAGGAAAAGAAATTAATACAAATTTAGCTGCTGAAGCATTACAATCAATCGTTGGAGAGCAAGAAAATAAACCCATTACAGTAGAACAAATTATCGAAACAGTCAGTTTATATTATGATGTTTCGGTTAATGATATTAAAGGTAAAAAAAGACATAAAGAAATTGTCAATCCACGACAAATCGGAATGTATCTGAGCAGAGAATTAACTGATTTGTCTTTTCCTAAAATTGGCGAACAATTCGGTAATAAAAATCATACGACTGTTATTCATGCTTATGAAAAAATTAGTAATAACCTTGAAAATGATGATCAATTGAAATATGACATAGAACAATTAAAGAAACAATTTCATCAGTGATTATCAACTTGTGGATAATTAGTGAATAAAAATCCACCTTTTGCACAGGTTGATAAACAAGGTCTTTCGTTAAGTTATCAACAACATCTGACCTTTTACACATGATCAACAGGCCCTACTACTAAGACTATTTATATAATATTAATTATTAAGGAGTTTAAGAATGAAAATTTCTATAAAAAAAGATGCATTAGTTACTCAAGTCGCTAATGTTTCCAGAGCGATTCAATCTAAAGCAACGATTTCGATTCTAACTGGTATAAAAATAGCAGCCACTCAATCTGGTTTATATTTAACAGGTAGTGATGCTGAAATTTCTATTGAAAGTTACTTAGATAAAAATAATGATTCTTATGACTTAACAATTGAAGATACTGGAAGTATTGTTGTTACAGCAAGCTTATTTAATGATATTATTCGTAAATTACCTGAGGATAAGATTTATCTTGAATCAAATGAAGATAATTCTATTCTAACAATTAGTTCTGGTTCAGCTGTTTTTGAATTAATGGGACAAGATGGATCACAATATCCGCATCTACCAGAATTTGATGAAACGAATAAAATCCCTTTACCTACCAAATTATTTAAAGAACTAATTGATCGCACAATCTTCTCTGCATCAAATCAAGAAAATAGACCTTATTTAACAGGTTTAAATTTAACTGTACATCCGACACATTTAATAGGAGTTGCAACAGATAGCCACCGATTAAGTCGTCGTATTATTCCGGTTCAAATTGAAGAATCTAAAATAGATTTTGAAAGTTTTACTATTCCTAAGAAAACAGTGACTGAATTATCTCGTATTGTTGGAGATGATGAAGACTTAGCAATGGTAGTGGGAAGTACACAAGTTATTTTCTTATTAGAACATACGATTATTTATTCAAGATTATTAGAAGGTAATTATCCAGATACCAATCGTTTAATTCCAACGAGTTCTAGCACAGATATTGTTGTAAACTCAGAAATATTCCATCAAGCATTAGATCGAGCGAGTTTAATTTCACATCAAGGAAAAAATAATGTTGTGCTATTGAATATTATTGACGGATCAGTAGAATTAACTGTTAGCGGTAATGAACGCGGTCAAGTATTTGAAAAAATTAATACAAAGTCAGTCACGGGTGAAGATTTACAAATTTCTTTTAATCCTGATTATATGAAAGAAGCCTTGCGATCATTTGGCGAAATTGATGTGAAAGTTCAATTTCAAACAGCTGTGCATCCAATGTTAATTTCAAGTGAAGAACCGAGTGATATACCACATAATGAATTATTACAATTATTGACACCGATTAGAACGCATCATACTTACTAGTTCTATTATCAAGTTTCAATTTATTTTGACATCTCTTATTAACATTTTATGTGTTAGTAAGAGATGTTTTTTATTTAAAATTAAAAAAATGAAGGATTTTAGCAGATTAAGGTACAAAGAGTATCAATCCCTTAATAAAGTTTAAAAGCAATAAAAATGCAGTAATTCGAATAAAATTGAGTTTCTTTCATTAAAAGGGTATAATATAAGAGAGTAAAGGACTTAGGTGATGAAATGGAAACGAAAAAATTAATAATTACAAATGACTTTATTACCTTAGGTCAATTGTTAAAATTAGCTGACATTATTTCTAGCGGAGGAATGGCGAAAGCTTATCTTCAAGAATTTTATGTATATGTCAATGATCAAGAAGAACAACGACGGGGTAAGAAATTATATCCAGGTGATATCATTGAATTTCCAGCAGAAGAATTGACAATTGTTATTGCTAGTGATCAATTAGATAATCATGAAGATTAAACGTATACAACTTACAAATTTTCGTAATTATGAAGCATTAAACTTATCATTTAACGATGGCTTAACTATCTTGACAGGTGAAAATGCCCAAGGAAAGACAAACCTCCTTGAGGCGATTTTTTTGTTAGCAATGGCCAAAAGCCATCGAACAAATAATGATAAGGAATTGATTCAATGGGAAGAAGATTCAGCGAAAATTATAGGTGATATCGAAACTAAAAATTTCACTTTTCCATTAGAAATCCAAATTAGTAATAAGGGTAAAAAAGTTCGTGTTAACTACATTGATCAAGCCAAATTAAGTTCTTTTATCGGAAAATTTAATGTTGTTTTATTTTCACCAGAAGATTTACAAATTATAAAAGGAAGTCCAAGCTTGCGACGTAAATTTCTAGATGCTGAATTAGCACAGTCCCATCCAATTTATCTACAAGATTTACTAGACTATAATCAAATTTTAAAGCAGAGAAATAAATATTTGAAAGAATATGGTTATAAAGAAAATTTTGATGAATTATATTTTGAAGTGATGACGGATCAATTAATTAATAAAGCAGTAAATATTATTCAATATCGCATATCTTTTGTAGAAAAACTCAATGCATATGCTAAAGAAATTCATTATGACTTATCTAATCAGCGAGATGAATTAAAATTAGAATATATAAGTAGTAGCTCAAAATTAGACTATAAGGATATAGATACATTAACAAGACAATTTAAAGAGCTCTTTGATAATTCATTTACGAGAGAAAAAGATCAAGGCGTGACAGTTTATGGACCTCATCGAGATGATTTAGCTTTCTTATTGAATGATAAATTAGCTGCTAATTTTGGATCACAAGGACAGCAAAGAACGATTGTTTTAAGTGTTAAATTAGCAGAAATAGAATTATTGAATGATTTATTAGGAGAATATCCCGTGCTCTTATTGGATGATGTTTTGTCCGAATTAGATGATCAGCGTCAACAATTATTAATGCGCCGTATTGAGGGGAAAATTCAAACTTTTATAACATCAGCAACAATTGAAGGATTGGAATTAAATCAATTAAAAAATCTAGATCTATATTATGTCGAAGCTGGCCAAGTAGTAGAACAAAGTAAAGGAGTTTAGTTCGTGACAGAAAATAATAATAATCAATATAATGCTGAACAGATACAGGTTCTTGAAGGTCTGGAAGCTGTTCGAAAAAGACCAGGAATGTATATTGGTTCAACTAGTAGCGTCGGATTACACCATCTCGTTTGGGAAATTGTAGATAACTCCATTGACGAAGCCTTGGCAGGTTATGCAAATCATATTGAAGTAATAATTGAAGCGAATGGTAGTATAACAGTGACTGACGATGGACGGGGAATTCCTATTGATATCCAAAATAAAACAGGCCGCCCTGCAGTGGAAACTGTTTATACCGTTCTTCATGCTGGAGGGAAATTTGACGGCAGTAGTTATAAAGTCTCGGGTGGGTTACATGGCGTGGGTGCAGCAGTAGTTAATGCCCTTTCGTCTAAATTAATAATCGAAGTATATCGTGATGGAAATATCTATCAGATGGCCTTCGAACGTGGGAAAGTTATCCAAGAATTAGAAATAATAGGTGAACATGAAGAAACCGGAACACGTGTGAATTTCATTCCAGATTCAACAATTTTCTTAGAAACAACGAATTTTCAATATGATATTTTAAAAGATCGTATTCGAGAATTCGCTTTCTTAAATAGAGGCTTACGTATTTCATTAGAAGATAAAAGAGAGGGCCAAGAAGCTAAAGATACCTTCTATTATGAAGGTGGATTAGAGAGTTTCATCGCCTATCTAAACGAAGATAAAGAAGTTCTTCATGAAGATGTTATTTATTTAGAAGGTGAAATAGATGATATTCAAGTAGAGATTGCGATGCAATATACAAATGATTATCATACTCAAATCATGTCCTATGCAAATAATATTCATACCCATGAAGCTGGTATGCATGAAACAGGTTTTAGAACGGGATTAACACGAATTATTAATGATTATGCACGTCAAACAAATCTATTAAAGGACAATGATGATAATTTGTCTGGTGATGATACGCGTGAAGGATTGACCGCGATTATATCGATTAAACATCCAGATCCACAATTTGAAGGACAAACAAAAACTAAATTGGGTAATTCTGAGGTAAGAGGTATAACCGATCGCTTATTAACTCAAGAAATGAATACCTTTATGTTAGAAAATCCTAAAACAGCAAAATTAATCGTTGAAAAAGGACTACTAGCTCAAAAAGCAAGAAATGCAGCCAAACGTGCACGCGAAATGACACGTAAACAATCTGGATTAGAAATTGCAAATCTTCCAGGTAAATTAGCAGATTGCTCTAGTAGAGACCCAGAACAATGTGAATTATTTATCGTTGAGGGAGATTCTGCAGGGGGATCAGCCAAACAAGGCCGTTCAAGAATGTATCAAGCAATATTACCAATTCGAGGTAAAATTTTAAATGTCGAAAAAGCATCAATGGATCGCATTTTAAATAATGAAGAGATTCGTTCGATATTTACAGCAATGGGTACAGGCTTCGGTAGTGAATTTGACGTCAGTAAAGCACGTTATCATAAATTAGTTATTATGACCGATGCGGATGTTGACGGCGCTCATATAAGAACTCTGTTATTAACATTATTCTATCGCTATATGAGACCTTTAATCGAAGCAGGATATGTTTACATTGCTCAACCACCCTTGTATCAGATAAAAGTTGGGAAAAAAGAAATTTATTTGGATACTGACGAAGAATTAGAAAAATGGCGCTCTGAAAATCCAGATGCACGTTATAAATTACAACGGTATAAAGGTCTGGGTGAAATGGACTATGAGCAATTATGGGAAACAACCATGAATCCAGAAAATCGTCGCTTCCTAAAAGTTACCGTTGAAGATGGTGAACATGCCAGTGAAGTTGTAAATATGTTGATGGGAGAAGAGGTTGAACCTCGTCGCGAATTTATCGAGGAGAATGCTGTTTATGTGCAAAACTTGGATGTGTAATGCACTTTGAATAAATTAAGAAAGGAATATTTAAATGAGTGAACTGTTTGGCGAAAATCATCGCCCTTATGAAGAAATCAATCTCCCTGATGAAATGCAATCATCGTTTCTTGACTATTCGATGAGTGTCATAGTAGCACGTGCTCTTCCAGACGTACGCGATGGTTTGAAACCTGTTCAACGCCGTATTTTATACGGAATGAATGAATTAGGGGTCACACCAGATAAACCGCATAAAAAGTCAGCCCGTATCGTTGGTGATGTCATGGGGAAATATCACCCCCATGGAGATTCAGCAATTTACGAGGCAATGGTTCGAATGGCTCAACCTTTTAGTTATCGTGAGATGCTAGTGGATGGACATGGTAACTTTGGTTCAGTCGATGGTGATGGAGCCGCAGCCATGCGTTATACTGAAGCAAGAATGAGTAAAATTGCAACCGAAATGTTACGTGATATCAATAAAGATACGATTGATTTCAAAGCAAACTACTCTGAAGAAGAACAAGAACCAGTTGTTCTACCAGCCCGCTTCCCAAATTTATTAGTTAATGGTGCAGCAGGTATTGCTGTAGGGATGGCTACAAATATCCCACCGCACAATTTGACGGAAGTTATCAATGCTGTCATTTTATTAATGAATAATCCCGATGCTACTACTGAAGAACTAATGGAAGTTTTACCTGGACCTGACTTTCCAACTGGAGGAGTCGTTATAGGAAAATCAGGTATACGAAAAGCTTATGAGACAGGTAGAGGGAAAATCACTATCCGAAGTAAGTTTGAAATCGAACAATTACCAAATGATCGTGAGCGTATTGTTATCACAGAGCTTCCTTACGGTGTTAATAAAGCAAATTTAGTGAAACGAATTGCAGAATTAGCTCGTGAAAAACGAATTGAAGGTATAACCTACGCCAATGATGAAACTGGTCGAGAAGGTATGCGTGTGGTTATCGAGGTTAGACGTGATACTAGCGCACATGTTGTTTTAAATAATTTATTTAAATATACAGCTTTACAAGTTTCTTTCGGGTTTAATATGCTAGCAATCGATAAAGGCATTCCTAAAGTTTTAAGTTTAAAAGAAATATTAATAAAATATTTAGAACATCAAGAAGAAGTAATTCGCCGTCGGACTGAATTTGAAAAACGTAAAGCTGAAGATCGTGCCCATATACTAGAAGGATTATTAATTGCTCTTGATCATATTGATGAGATCATTAATATTATTCGCTCTTCTCCTGACGGAGATTCCGCCAAAGTTCAATTAGTTGAACGCTATGAATTAACGGAGATACAAGCACAAGCGATTTTAGATATGCGTTTAGTCCGTTTAACTGGTTTAGAACGTGATAAGATACAGAATGAATATGATGATTTAATCGCTTTGATTGAACGTTTGACTGAAATTTTAAACAGTCAAGAAAGAATCTATGAAATAATTGAAGATGAACTTAATGATATTAATACACGCTATAATGATCCGCGTCGAACTGAACTAAGAGTAGGCGAGATTGTTGATATCGATGATGAGTCCCTTATTGAGGAAGAAGAAATTTTAATTGCATTAACAAGCAATGGTTATATCAAACGAATGACAGAAGACGAATTCTCTGTTCAAAATCGTGGTGGACGAGGTGTCAAAGGAATGGGTGTTGGAGACGACGATCACATTCAGACACTAATATCTTGTTCAACACATGATACCTTGCTTTTATTTAGTAATTTGGGCAAAGTTTATTCTGCCAAAGGATATGATATTCCAGAATATGGACGTACTGCTAAAGGTCTTCCGATTATTAATCTAGTAAATATTGAAAAGGGAGAAGAAATAAAAGAGATTATTTCAATCGATCATGAAGCGGAAGAAACTGGCGAACAATCTGATAATAATTTCTTATTCTTTGTCACTAAATCTGGAACGGTTAAACGAACAGAAGCAAGTGAGTATTATAATATCCGTAAAAATGGTTTAATTGCACTCAATCTCAAAGATGATGATGAGTTAGTTAGAGTACTTCAAACCGATGGAACTAAACCAATCATTATTGGAACGCATGATGGAAATGCAGTCACTTTCCATGAAGAAAGAGTTCGTTCGATGGGACGCACAGCTACAGGTGTGCGCGGCATTCGATTACGTGACAATGACTTTGTTGTGGGGGCTGGAATACTTGAAAAAGATAGTGAAGTTTTAGTAGTCACAGAAAAAGGTTATGGCAAACGAACTTCTGCAGACCAGTATTCTGTTAAAAATCGTGGTGGTTTAGGTGTTAAAACAGTCGCAATCAAAGAAAAATCAGGTAAATTAGCTGGTTTAATGGTTGTAGATGGGACAGAAGATCTCTTAATCATGACAGATCAAGGTGTTGCTATACGAATGAGAGTGGCTGATATATCTCAATCTTCACGTACTACCATGGGAGTGCGTGTAATCCGATTGGATGAAGAATCAATGGTAAGTTCAGCAACACTCATTATTCCTGAGGACGAATCTGAAAATAATGAATCTCAATCACCCGACACAGAAGACCAAGAAAATAATGATAGTGAAATAGAATCTTAATTTTTAAAAAGTGATTTTTTATAAATCACTTTTTTTCTTGCAAACTTTAGATAAAAAAAGTATAATAATATACTGTGAGTACATTAAGTACTCTCCTTGCTCTAAAATTGAATTAGAGCCATTAAGACCAAAAGGAGGTGCAGCGAATGAGCAGCCAAACTGAAAAATATGAAATTCTATATATTATCCGCCCAGATTTAAATGATGATGCTAAGAAAGAATTAGTTGAACGTTTTGATTCTATCTTAACAAATAATGGAACGGAAATTGTTGAATCAAAAGATTGGGCTAAACGTCGCCTTGCATATGAAATCAAGAAGTATAAAGAAGGTATTTACCACTTGATTCAAGCAACCGCAGATGATTCTAAAGGAATTGATGAATTCCATCGTTTAGCACGTATCAATCGTGATATTTTACGTTTTATGATTACAAAAGTTGAGGGTTAATTGTTTCACGTGAAACACTTTGAAGGGGGACGTTCATTTTGAACTCAGTACAGTTAGTAGGACGCTTAACGAAAGAAGTAGATTTACGTTTTACCCAGAGTGGTATTGCTGTTGGTAGTTTCACGATAGCTATCGATCGAAATTACACGAACCAACAAGGTGAACGGGAAACTGATTTTATTAGATGTGTCATTTGGCGTAAAAGTGCAGAAAACTTTGCGAATTTTACGCGCAAAGGTTCCCTTGTGGGAGTGGAAGGACGCATTCAAACTCGAAGCTATGATAATCAAAATGGTGAACGTGTTTATATTACTGAAGTTCAAGTAGATAATTTCCATTTACTAGAACCAAAATCAGTCACTGAACAAAGACCACGTGAAAATAACTCAAATAGTTCATCATTCAACAATAATTTTAGTGGTGGTTATAATAATAATTTTGATAATTCTCAAAAAGAAACATCAAATAATTATTCAAACACTAATAACCAATCACAAAACAATGGCAATAATCAAAATGAGAATAATTTCAGTAATGATTTTAGTCAATCCCCATTCTCAATTGATGGTGGACAAGATATTGACATCTCTCAAGATGATTTACCATTCTAGTTCTAGCAGCATATTTAAAGGAGGAATATAAATGGCTCAACGTCGTGGAGGAAGACGCAGAAGAAAAGTATGTCATTTCTGTGCAAATCACATTGACCACGTAGATTATAAAGATATTGATTTATTAAGCCGTTTCGTGTCTGAAAAAGGTAAAATTTTACCACGCCGCGTAACAGGTACTTGTGCTAAACATCAACGTACTTTAACTGCAGCAATTAAACGCGCGAGAATTATGGCTTTACTACCTTTCGTAGTACAAGATTAATAATAATAGTAAAAGAGATTCTTGTTGAGAATCTCTTTTTTTGTTTCACATGAAACAAAAAACAAATATGTTTCACGTGAAACATATACTTAAATTAGCTATCCTGTCAGCTTTATGATAAAATGTAAGGGTATTTAGAAGCTAGGTGACCAATGAATTTTAAACAAAAAACGTCTGAGTTTTTCAAAAGATTTCACTCTTTGGAAATTAGTTGGCAAATATATAGTATGACTATTCTCTACTTACTTATAATGATTTTGTCTTTTATCATTAATTGGCGGATAGGATTGATGCTACTTACTTTGTTGATAATTGTTGGCATATTTTTTGCGATCAATGCTAAAAACTTTGTCAGAAATTTAAATACATTGGCAAATGATATTTCGAAATCAGCAAGTTTAGCAGAACAAGATGCGTTATATCGCGCTCCCCTTTCGATTCTTATTTATGATGAAAATAAAAGGGTTCGCTGGATAAATCCAGAATTTCAAAACATTTATAAAAGTAAAGATTTACTTGGAGAAAAACTAGAGAATATTGATAATAATTTATTAGCTCTTCTTGAAATACCCGATGATAAAGAATGGCACGATGCTTCTTTAAAAGAGTATGATTTTCGAGTGCTTCATCGTCGAGATAATCAATCTATTTATCTTTTCGATATCACTGAAGAAAAAAGAATTCAAGAAAGCAGAAAAAATGATTTAATTGTTTTTGGTTATTTATTCTTGGATGACTATAATGAAGTATCAGAGTCAATGAGTGATGAACAAGCTGCCAAATTTGATTCAGATCTATTAAATGATTTGAATGAATGGACCAGTAGTTATGGAATATACTCTAAGCGCCTAGATGAAGAACGATTTATTTTAATTACTAATGTCACGACACTTGATAAATTAGAAAAAAATAAATTCGCTTTTTTTGATGAGCTTCATAGTAAAAATTACGCGAGAAATGTACCTATTTCAATTAGTTTAGGAATCGCTTATCCAGATTCAGATAAATATACCGTCAAAGAATTAGAAAAGATTGCTCAAAGTAATTTAGACTTGGCTTTAGGACGCGGTGGAGACCAAATTGTAGTTCGTAGCAAAAATGAACGTGCACGTTTCTATGGAGGTAAATCAAATCCTACTGAAAAGCGTTCGAATGTAAGAGCACGTTTAGTCTATCAAGCTTTGAAAGCACAAATAGAACAAGCAGATAAAGTTTTAATTTCTGGTCACAAAGTTCCTGATACTGATTCAATTGGTTCTGCTATTGGGGTCCATAAAATAGCAACTTATGTAGGGAAAGAAGCACGAATTATTGTAAATCCTGCTGAATTTAATCATGATATTGAGGAATTATTAACATTGTCAAATGCACCCAATTGGGATACAATTTTAATTAATCATGATCAAGCTGAAGAATTTATTACAGAACAAACACTCATTATATTAGTAGATCACAGTCGCCCATCATTGAGTGAAGCTGAGATTTATTTAAATAATAATAATGATGTTGTTATAATTGATCACCATCGAAGAAGCGAAGAGTTTCCTGAAAATGCAGTACTTTCTTATATTGAAATTTATGCCTCTTCTACATCTGAATTGGTTACTGAATTCTTTATGAATATGCGAAATACTAAAAAAGCATTGAATAAATATGATGCTACAGCTCTATTAGCGGGTATTATTGTTGATACTAATAACTTCTCTAATCGTACGGGTTCTCGTACATTTGATTCTGCCAGTTATTTAAGATCTCGTGGAGCAGACATAACTCAAATTCAATCTGTTTTAAAAGAAGATTATGAGTCAGTAATCGTTCGTAATAAAATACTAGAAACAACCAAATTCATACATGATGGCTATGCGATTGCATATGGAGACGATGATAAAATTATTGATAATATTATTGCATCCCAAGCAGCAGATGCAATGCTAGATATTATTGGAGTAGAAGCAAGTTTCGTTATTTATCGACGTACTGAATCAACAGTTGGTATAAGTGCGAGAAGTTTAAATAAAATAAATGTTCAAACAATTATGGAACGATTAGGTGGAGGCGGTCATCTCTCAAATGCTGCTACACAGATTCCAGATGTAACAATAACAGAAGCTTATAATCTTTTAGTTAAAGAAATAGAATACGATCAGGAGGACTAAAGAATGAAAGTTATTTTATTAGAAGATGTAAAAAAACAAGGGAAAAAAGGGCAAGTAATTGATGTTTCAGACGGTTATGGGCGTAATTACCTTATTAAAAATGGCCTAGCAAAAGAAGCTACAAAAGGTGCCCTTAACCAACTACGTGCTAAAGAAAAAGCTGATCAAAAACAAGCTGAAGAAGAATTAGAACAAGCAAAACAGCTAAAAGAAGAGATAGAAGCGGATAATACAGTAGTCAAAGTGAAAGCAAAATCTGGCGAAGATGGAAAATTATTTGGAACGATAACGTCAAAACAAATTGCTGAAAATCTTAATGATCAATATCAAATAAAAGTAGATCGTCGCAAAATAGATTTAGAAAATAATTTAGCAGCATTAGGTAATTATCAAGTGCCAATTAAATTACATCCAGAAGTAGAAGCAAAAATTCATGTTCATGTAATTGAAGAGTAAATTCATTTTATAATGAACTTTTAAAATAGTAAAAATATTTTGTTATAAATAAAAATTTGGAGGAGAAAAAATGACAAAAGAATACACTCG
>JBHWOV010000108.1:0-2939 GCA_043424535.1 Aerococcaceae bacterium | reverse complement strand
TAATGAATTTCTGTGTGATTTATGTTTATTTACATTAACGTTTCTTATTATTGCGTCGTGCTTGTCTGCCTGCCATTCTTTTGTTTTTATTCGTTTGTCTTCGTTGATGTTCTTTAATTTCTTTATTCAGTTTTTGTTTATATCCTGGTTTTACTTTTCGGCGTTTATTTCTTTCAATCATGCCTCGAACAACATTATCTTCTTGATTGGCTTGAGTTTTCTTACGTTTTTGACGTCTTTGACGAGAATCTACTGGTCTCAATTCACCATTTTTTAATTCGACATCTTCAAATGTAATCCCCTTATTCTCAAGTTCTGTGATCGCATGATCGTCGCCCGGCGTCACTAAAGTAATAGCCGTACCTTCGACTTGATTACGACCTGTACGCCCGACACGATGAATAAAGAAATCTAAGTCTGACGGCAATTCGGCATTAATGACTAATGAGACACCTGGGATATCAATGCCACGTGCAGCCAAATCTGTTGCGACAACATACTGAAAATCTAATTGTCTAATTTGACGCATTAAACGTTTACGTTCTCGCGGTTCTACATCGCCGTGTATAGTCGCAACTTTTAATCCTTCTTGTTTAAGATAATCACTAACCTCATCAGCATATTTTTTAGTATTCGTAAAAACAATTCCTAGATAAGTATAACCCATCGTTAATAATTCATAAATTAGTTCCTTACGACTTTGCCCTTTTGTTTGAATTAAGTAATTGGTAATCTCATCCGCTAATATTTGATTCGGCGCAATTTCAATAAATTCCGGATTTACTAAATATTTATTTAAAAAGACTTCTAATGTTTGTGGAATGGTTGCTGAAAACACCATAATTTGTACTTCCCCACTCAGTCGAGATGCAATCTCATCAACAAGTGGTAAAAAGCCTAAGTCCATCGTCATATCCGCTTCATCAATGACTAAGATATCAGCAGTTTGAATAAGAAGTGCATGTTCAGACATCAAATCATAAATTCGGCCAGGTGTTCCAATAACAATTTGCGGCTGATTTTTTGGGGTAAGTTTCTCCAGCTGTCTCTGTTTATCGGTTCCGCCCACATAATTTACAACACTAATCGGTTCTTCGCTCTGTTCAACCAATTGATTTGTTACTTCATATAATTGGTCAGCCAATTCTCGACTGGGTGCGGTAATAACTGCCTGTACTTGATGTTTATTCGGATCGATCGCTTGAACGATAGGAATCATAAATGCATGCGTTTTACCTGAACCTGTTTGTGATTGGACAATTAAATTACGTCCTTTCATTGCTAGAGGTAACACTTTTTCTTGAACATCGGTCAAATTTTCGAAATGTAATTCTTCTAAAGCTTGTTGGATAAACGGTTTTAATGATAAGTTACTAAATTTCATAATTATCTCCTTTAATTGAGCATCTTCTTCGTTATTATACGCATAATGAGAGAATGACTCAAATAATTCTTTATGAAAACGCATCAGCAATTTGCCTTTTATTGTTTTAAAGGCTAATATAAGCTATAATGTCTCAAAATTAGGGGGTCGGATGATGAAAGATAATCAATTAATACTAACTTTATTTGGAGCCACAGGTGATTTGGCTACTAGAAAATTATATCCTGCTATTTATCGTTTATATAAGGCCGGAAATATATCCGATCATTTTGCCGTGATTGGAACAGCTCGTCGTGAATGGTCACACGAACATTTCAGAGAGGTCGTTTACAATAGCATTAAAGATGAAATTTCAAGTGCACACGAAGCAGATGAATTTATTCGACACTTCTATTATCAAGCACATGATGTCAATGATGCTGACCATTATCATCGTTTGTCAGATTTAATGGCTGAACTCGATAAAAAATTTCAAATCGGCGGCAATCGCATTTTTTACATTTCATTAAATCCTGTCCTTTTCCCAGTTATTACACATAATTTGCGCAATCAAGGCTTACTAACCGATAATGGTTATAATCGCCTCATCATTGAAAAACCATTTGGTTTCAATGAAGCCTCAGCGATTGAATTGCAAAATCAATTGACCCAGGACTTTGATGAAAATCAGATTTTCCGAATTGATCATTATTTAGGAAAAGAATTGCTTTCTTCTTTTCGAAAATTTCGCTGTGAAAATCTATGGGCACATTTCTGGTCAAAAGATTATATCGATAATATTCAAATCAGTTTAGCTGAAGACATTGGGATTGGTCAACGAGGGGCTTATTATGAGCAAAGTGGCGTCACAAAAGATATGATTCAAAATCATATGATGCAAATTATTGCTTTATTAGCAATGGAGCAGCCTTGTAATCCATCCGCTGAAGCCTTTAGACAAGAAAAAATAGAAATGATTAAAAGTCTGAAAAAATATCAAACACTCGATGAGTTTAAAAAACATGTGGTTCGTGGTCAATATAAAGGCAATCAAGCAAAAGGTATTCAAGGATATCGTGGTGAGGATGGTGTCGATCCAGAATCATTAACGGAAACATTTTTTGCTGCTCATGTCGAATTGGATTTACCTCAATGGGAAGGCGTGCCTTTCTTTATACGAAGTGGCAAAAGACTTGAGGGAAAATATACGACGATTCATATTGTCTTTAAATCGGTTGATGAAAAATACGCACCAAATTATTTAAAGATTGAACTCGCTCCGCAAATGCGCATCCAATATTATTTCAATCAAGAAAAACCTGGCTATAATACAGGTTCTAAAGTGGTTCCGATGACTTTTCAATACGGTGCTGATTTAGAAACACGGATACCTCATGATTATGAGCGATTAATCAATGGATGTATTAATAATCGACTGGATGATTTTGTTCATTGGTATGAATCAAAATATGCATGGCAATTTATCGATCATCTCTATCATTATTGGGACCAATTGAATGGCGAAGATTTAGCCTTTTATGAAGCACTGACACCTGGTCCAGAAAGAGCCAACAGG
>JBHWOV010000107.1:0-3581 GCA_043424535.1 Aerococcaceae bacterium | reverse complement strand
AGGAATAGAGAAATATATTGATTGGTATAATAATGATAGAATAAAAACAAAATTAAACGGCCTTTCGCCTATTGAGTATAGGCTTAAGACCGCTTAAACTAAATTAATATTAATGTCCGTGTTTACGGGTGCACATCACTTATATCGAAGTATTGGAACGGTTCTTTTTTATATTATTTTACAGTATCTTGATTGGTCATGATAACAGGTCCATCTGCTGTAATCGCAATGGAATGTTCATATTGCGCACAGTAACCTCCATCACGAGTCCGTGCTGTCCAACCATTATCATCCATCGTCATTTTCCATGTACCAGTTGTAATCATTGGCTCAATAGTAATGGTCATGCCTTCTTTTAATCGTTTACCTTTCCCAGCAATACCATAATGCGGTACTTGAGGCGCTTCATGAATTGAAGGTCCAATGCCATGTCCAATAAAGTCACGGACTACACCATAACCTTTGCTTTCAGCATATTCTTGGATTGCTGCTCCGATATCACCGATGCGATTGCCTACTTGTGCTTGTTCGATTCCTCTGTATAAACATTCTTTGGTTACTTCCATCAAATCTTGATGCTCTGGCGTAAGATTTCCAACCGCATAACACCAGCATGAATCAGAAATTGCACCATCTAAATCGATACAGAAATCAACTTTGACGATGTCTCCTTGTTTCAATACATAATTCGATGGAAAACCATGACAAATTTCATCATTGACACTCGTACATGTGGCATATTCATAGCCTTCATAGCCAATTTGTGCAGGAATACCCCCACCTTCACGGATTTTCTCTTCGACAAATTGGTCGATTTGTGAAGTAGTGACACCAGGTTTAATAAAGTCGCGCAAAGCAACATGAATACTGGCTAATAATTGACCTGATTGGGTCATCATTTCTATTTCTCTTGGTGATTTTAAAGTTACCATATAATTCCTTTCTTCTAATTATTCCCAAATCATTTGAATTTGACAAGCTGTTTCGGCTGTGTCTTGATTTTTAATTAAATGAACTGTACGTTGATTCTTTTCATCGAGATAAAGATAGGTTTCAATCGTTATCTTTGCATGAGGAAGAATTTCTTGTCCATATTTAACATCAATATGTTTTAATTTATATTGATCGGTAAAATTTTCAGGTAAGGCAGCCAAACACCAATTAATATATACTGTGTTATTAACATGATGATTATGATCAATATCTTTATCTTGAATCGCATAATCAAATGTCAGTTTCTCTTGATAATCCGGACGGACTTTGATCTTTGTAAAACGTCGGTTCGGATGATCAGTGATGATTCCTTCTTCTTTTAAATCACGAACATCCAAGCGCACCGCTTCCCGTGTTTCAAGATTGATTCCGACATATTGGCTATAAATATTAACACAAACTTCTTCTCCGCGACTCAATTCAAAATGACGATTCACAAAAAAGTTATTCGCTAAAACAACTTCTGTTCGAATGATGATATCATCGCCTAATTCGGGTATAGCATGAATATCAATCGAATATTGAGTCAAGACCCATGTCTCACTTTCTGTGATTAATGGTTCGAATAATTTTTTCTCTTTTGTTAGATATGTATCATGTGCTGAAGATGTATCTAAAGCCATGCCTAACATTTTACCAATTGCCAAGGTGTTTTTATCTTCTGCTAAAACATCTTCGGTGATTTTAAAGGCTTTACCAAAGACATTCTTCTGTTCTAGTGACATGTCTCTCTCCAATCAATTTATCAAATAAAGTTACTTTAACCATCATACCATATTCATCATATAGGATGCTAAGATTATATCTCTCTAATAAAATGTATAGATCAACGTATAAATTTTTTAACTTTTTACTGTTTCGAGTTCTAACAGGCGCTCTTGCTCCATTTTAAAAACTTGTTCCCTAATAATTTTTTCCGGTTGATCCTCAATCTCACGTCGCTCATATGCTTCAGAGACTAATGAATCATTCGCAAATTCATTAAATATTTTTGTCTTCTCGTGAAGAATTTCAGTGATTGATTCATCAATACTATTCTCTGTTAATAATCGATAGACAATAACATCTCTAGTCTGTCCCATACGATATGCACGACTAATCGCTTGATTTTCTGTTGAAGGTTTCCATTGGGGTTCACATAGTATTATCACATTGGCTGCTTGAATATTTAGCCCAATTCCAGCTGCATCAATTTGGCATAGGAGAACTGCCCCAGAATTTGCATTTGTGAAATCATCGATAATATTTTGACGATCTTGTACTGAAACACTCCCTTGTATTCTGCCAATAACATTATTCCCTAATTCTTTCTCAATTATATCTAAAACACTTAAAAAATATGAAAAAATCAGTATTTTATGATTATTTTGATTTGCTTCATTACAAATATCGATGAGTTGTTTCAACTTCCCAGAATCTTCTGGTGTTTGCCCCATGAATCCTGCCTGACGCATTTTCATCAAGCCACTAATCCCCATTCTTAGCGCCTCATTATAATGATTTTGTTCTACTTCACTAAAATTAGACCATAAATTAATCTCTTCTTTATTTGGCAATTCCTCAAGGACATCTGATCTTTTGCGTCGCAAATAAACCAATGATGTTAATTGTTTAAATTTTTCTGGATTTGCTTCAGCCATCTGGACAGTAATCTGAGTAGATAATGCGTCATTTAACATTGAAATTAAATATTGCATTTCTTTCACTCGATTTTCAATAGGTGTTCCTGTTAAAAATAAAGCATATTCTGCTTTATCCCCCAGTCCTTTAATCGATTTGCTGCGCTTTGTTGTTGGATTTTTAACTAAATGCGCTTCATCAACAATCAAACAAGCAAATTGATCAATCATATCAGTTTCTAGCAAATGTGTCGCTTGCTCATAATTCAATAATAGAATGCCACCCTGAGACAGCCATTTTTTTAGTGATGGTTTACGGTCTTTACCTCGATAGATGTAATTAGGAATATGAGACCATTTATCAATTTCTCTCTGCCAATTCGGCAATACACTTAAAGGACAGACAACAATTGAATGTTGTTGATTTGATTGATACAAGTGATTTATCATAGCGATAGCTTGGATTGTCTTCCCCAATCCCATTTCATCTCCTAATAAAGTTCTTTTATAATGAAGTCCGTATTTAGCACCGAAAAGTTGATAATTTCTAAGTGTTACTTCTAAATCATCAAGTATAATTTCAAAGTCATTCACTTCATCCACAATAAAATCTGGAACATCTTTCGGCCTATAACCTGATGAAACATCCAATAGTTGGTCTAAAACTGCATAATAAGTGGCACTATTATTTAAAAAATCTTTCTTTAATTGACTTTTACTCAAGACACTAGGCGGTGTTAAATTGATTTCTTTTAACAACTCTAGCATGGTCGATAGCTGGCGGATCCACTCTTGTATATTGTTTAATATTTTAATTCTCTGTTGTTCAGATGTCTCAGCGATTTGAATATTATTATGATATTCGTCTTTTAGATATGACGATAATTGTAATAACTTATCTAAATCTGGCTGAATTTTTTGGATATATTGTTTGGTTCTCGCTGGAATCTGTTGTTTCTGATTAATTTT
>JBHWOV010000106.1:0-8588 GCA_043424535.1 Aerococcaceae bacterium | reverse complement strand
GCGTAAACCTCATTTATGTCGATTAATAAAGGCTACTCGCCCTGAACCATGGGCATATCGATTATAGTGTTCAGGATTTTTTAAATAATAATCTTGATGATAATCTTCTGCCTCATAAAATGTTTCCGCTGGTTCGATTGGCACAACAATTGGCGCATTAAAGCGACCACTTTCATCCAAATCTTTCTTCGATTTTTCTGCTAAATGTCGCTGTTCTTCCGATGTATAATAAATTACAGGTCGATAAGAAGAACCACGATCGCCAAATTGTCCGTCCGCATCTGTTGGATCCATTGAATTCCAGTAAACTTCCAATAATGTTTCATACGAAATTTCTTCAGGATTGTATGTAATTTCTACTGCTTCAGTATGTCCAGTCAGTCCTGTTGTTACATCGCGGTAGGTTGGATTTTTTGTATGTCCTCCTGTGTATCCAGACACTACTGATTCCACCCCATCCCACTGATCAAAAGGCTTCACCATACACCAGAAACACCCACCAGCAAATATCGCTGTTTCAAGAGCCATTATATC
Source organism: Aerococcaceae bacterium (assembly GCA_043424535.1). GTDB lineage: Bacteria > Bacillota > Bacilli > Lactobacillales > Aerococcaceae > DSM-111022. Next base: position 8,054 of record JBHWOV010000106.1, on the reverse strand, counting down.
CATCCTTTCATTATACTTGTTCACTGACTGTATTTTTACAGTCACTTCAATTCAAAGCCATTTTCACGCAATTGTTCTGCTGTTGCTTTTCCAATGCCTTTGATGTTTGTGATGTCATTATACGTTGCTTCATGTAACTTATCCACTGAATCGTATCCAGCTTGATAAATTAAATAAGCCCGGTGCTGATCAATTCCTACAAAACATTCCGTATACATTTTTTGAAACGCCTCGTCCCAATAATAACCAGATGGTGACACCGCCTCTTCTGCATCAAGAAATTCTTTTGGCACTTTAAGATTTTCTCGCACAAATCGCATTAATGCATCAGAGTGATAATACAATGGCAATAAAGGACGTATTGCGAATACTATCTCATCCAATGTCCCAATTCTCATAACTTCACCTTCAAATAAAGAATTTAGCGTTGAATCATGTAAAAAGAACTGTTCGCTAAATAATTTATACATATCGGGAATTCGCTCCTGGAGTTCAGCCAGTAATATTTTCGCATAGTCTAAATCTCGATGCAGTACTGCACCTGTCATTAATGCAAAAGCTAACATTGTATCATTAGAACCATATTCCATATATAGAGCGCGTGCTGATTTATAATCATCTGTCAGCACATAAAAACTCATGAGATCATACCGAAATCCCAGTGGATCAGATGCTTCTAATTCTAAAGCCTGCAAAGCATATTCAATACCATTCGTATGGAAAAATTCATCTAGACATAAGGTAACTTGTGCTTTTAATAAACGGAAAAAACCTCTGTTTTCTAAATCGTAATAGCCAGATTCAATAATTCTTTCTTGATTATTTTGCAAATACGTTTCTGAAATTTGGTCTAATCGCTCAAGTAATACGAACGCATTGTCGTCACTTTCAATGAATGCTTGATAAGTTAGTGCATCTATATTTTCAGGCCAAATGTCTAATGCTTCTTGAACAAGTGCTTTCTTTTTTACGAGAGCTGGTGCTTGCCTTGCTTCCTCTAACTTATCCATCGATTGATCCATTTTTATAAATAAATTATGCATAGGTTGTCCTTTATAGTATCTTAAAAAATCTTCCACAGCCAGATCGCGATTTTCATAAAGATCTTCGTATTTACTTAAAAAATCTTGTAACTGCATCCATTTATTCTGTGCCATTTATATGAACCTTCCTCTCCAATCATGCTATTCTATTCATTATACCAAAGTCTAAAAGTAGTTTATATATCAGGTGTCATCTAAAATCGATTCTTTTGCCACTTATTAAAAATATTTTCTTTCACGAAAACGTTTGCATCAAACGCTATTTTTGCTATAATTTAATTAACGAAAAGATTGGAGGTCTTTATATGCAGCGTGCAAGTGGAGTTTTAATGCACATTTCCTCTCTTCCAAACAAATTTGGTATTGGAAGTTTTGGAGAGTCCGCCTATAAATTTGTTGATTTCTTAAGTGAAACAAAACAAACTTATTGGCAAATTTTACCCCTCACAACGACAAGTTTTGGCGATTCACCTTATCAGTCATTTTCAGCCTTTGCTGGAAACACACATTTTATCGATCTAGATAAATTAATGACTAAAGGTTATCTTGAAGAAAATGATTATGAATCAGTCGATTTCGGACAAAATCCTGTTGATATCGATTATGCAAAAATATTTCATCAACGTCGCCCTATCTTAGAAAAAGCTGTCACAAATTTTCTTAAACAACATGCTAATAATTCTGTTTATTTAGCTTTCGTTGAAAATAATAGCGATTGGTTGATTCCTTTTGCTGAATTTATGGCTATCAAAGAAGTAAACAATAATCGTTCATGGACAGAATGGGATGACTCAATTAAATATCGTAATGAAGAAGCCTTGGAGCATTATCGACATAATCATCAAGATAAAATTAACTATCATTTAGTCACACAATTTTTCTTTAATCAACAATGGCTTGAACTAAAACATTATGCCAATAGCAAAGATATTTCAATTATCGGAGATTTACCAATTTATGTCTCCCTCGATAGTGTTGAGATGTGGGAAACACCTTATTTATTCAAAGTAGATGAAAACCATAAACCCCTCACTGTTTCAGGTACGCCTCCTGATAATTTTTCAGATGAAGGTCAATATTGGGGAAATCCTATCTATGATTGGGAATACATGGATTCAAAAAATTATGATTGGTGGAAACGTCGTCTACAAGCAAATTTTGATTTGTATGATTATGTTCGTATTGATCATTTCAAAGGTTTTGAATCTTTCTGGGAAGTACCATATGGTGCGCCTAGCGCAGCTGACGGTACATGGACAAAAGGGCCAGGTATGAAATTGTTTTCTGCAATCAAAGAAGACCTAGGGGAATTACAAATTATCGCAGAAGATCTAGGATTCTTAACGGATGACGTGGAACAATTGCTTGAAGATACTGGTTTTCCAGGAATGAAAATCTTACAATTTGGTTTCAATGCCCATGAAGATTCACGCGATTTGCCACACCATTATACTGCTAATAGCATTGCATATGTCGGTACCCATGATAATATGACGGCCTTAGGTTGGTATAAGGATGAAGCAAGCCAAGACCAACGTGATCAGATGGATCATTATCTCAATCGACGAATCGGTGAATCACCTGCACATGCACTGAATCGTGGCATTGCTCAAAGCCCTGCAAATACAGCGATTTTCACGATGCAAGACATTTTATCACTTGATAATACAGCACGAATGAATACACCTAACACGATTGGCCAAAATTGGCGTTGGCGCATGCGAGTGGATGAACTAACTGTATCTGTTAAAGAACAATTATGCGATTTAACAGAAACTTATTTCAGAACCAATCAAGCAAGCAAAGAAAATGTTGCTTCTGAAGAAACGAAGTAAATTTAATTCAATTTAATATTCATTTACATATACTAAAAAAGAAGGTGCTGGGACACCTTCTTTTTAGCTTATTTGTATTTTATTAATACTACGTCTTTTGATAAATAAGACAGCTTTAATCAAGTTGTTATTACATATTTTTAGAAGATTTAACTACGAGATATTCCATTTTTCTTCATAAAATTCATGCTCCTTCATCTGTTTCATTGTAGGACTACCTCCTTGAGCGCCTTTCTTCTGAATTGAAATTGATGCTGCTAAATTCGCAAATTTTATTGCTTCGTTCAGCTCAAATTTATTAGCAATTGCAACCGCTAAGGCCCCATTAAAAGTATCTCCGGCACCAGTAGTATCTTCGATTACCGTGGGTTTATAACTAGGAATCAATTGAATTTCTTGACCATCATAGAAAATCGCTCCCTTTGACCCTAAAGTTATAATTAATTTATTGGCATTTCTCTTTAAAACATCTTCCATATTTTCATTTGGATAAAGTAATTCAAATTCTGTTTCATTGGGGGTTAAAAAATCGATTTTTTCTAATGTTTCTGCAGTAAATGCTCTTGCTGGCGCAGGATTAACAATAATTGGCACTTGATACTGATTACAATAATCAATAAGTGTTTCAATCGAATCAATGGGCGTTTCATTTTGGACAATAACAATGTCAAAAGTCGATATTAACTCCGCTATTTCATCGATATCTTCAGATTGATAATTATCATTAGCACCGGCAACATAGATAATTGAATTATCTCCTTCAGCAATCGTGATAATCGCTGAGCCTGAAGGAATGTTATGGGATACTTTTACTGCCCGTGTGTCAATATCATTAGCGCGAAGATTATCTAACAACAAGCCTCCAAATGAGTCATCTCCCACACTCCCTGCCATAAAGACTTCTCCACCTAATCGTGCTGCCGCTACAGCTTGATTCGCTCCTTTTCCACCAAAAGAAGTTCCAAAGTCATTACCATAAACTGTTTCTCCCACAAGAGGTCTTCTTTTAGCTTCTACGACAAAATCGGTTGAAATACTTCCGACGACACCTATTTTGGTCATTTTTATTCCTCATTTCGTAAGGTATTTCCTTTTAATAACTTTGATTATAAATAAATTTTATTTTTACATTTGAATTAACCTAACAAACATAATAACATTCTTGCAGTGGATAATATATTATTTTAATGCTTTATTTAATCATTGCTACAAACTACATTTTTCAATAAAAAAAGGCGCTAAATGCACCTTTTGTCCTTATTTTAATGATTAATGGCCTCACCAGTCTCTTTATCAAAGAAATGACCTTTATTAATATTCATTCCCAAACGGACAATCTCGCCAATTTCGCGTTTGTCTCGTGGATCGACACGTGCAATCCACTCTACACCTTCACGTTCCATATATAATACAGCTTCTGCCCCGGTCATTTCATTTACCAGAACTTCACCTTCAATCAATGCTTCTGGATATGTTTCTATTACTAATTCTTCAGCATGAATATCTTCTGGACGAATACCAAATATCAATTCTTGGCCATCATAGTTATTTGCATCAAGTATACGACGATTAGGCTCAACCAGTTCAAAATCGAACACTGGTGATTTAATACGTCCATTATGATAAGTCACATTAAAGAAATTCATGGCTGGTGAACCCATAAATCCTGCAACAAATATATTCGCTGGCTTATTATAAACTTCCTCTGGTGTACCTATTTGTTGGATTATACCATCATTCATCACGACAATACGTGATGCCAAAGTCATCGCTTCGGTTTGATCATGTGTTTCATAAATACTCGTAGTATTTAAGCGATTATGTAATTTAGCAATTTCCGTACGCATTTGAACTCTTAGCTTTGCATCTAAATTCGATAATGGCTCGTCCATTAAGAATACTTTTGCATCTCGAACAATCGCACGCCCTAACGCCACCCGTTGACGTTGACCTCCTGAGAGCGCTGCTGGTTTTCTCTCTAGTAAATCTTTTAATCCTAAAATATCTGCCGCTTCTCGAACGCGTTTATCAATATCTTGTGTTGAATATTTACGAAGCTTTAATCCATATGCCATATTGTCATAAACGGTCATATGTGGATATAGGGCATAGTTCTGGAAAACCATCGCTATGTCACGATCCTTAGGCTCCACATCATTCATCACTTGACCATCGATGATCAATTCGCCTTTAGAGATATCTTCCAAACCGGCAATCATCCGTAATGTTGTTGACTTTCCACATCCAGATGGCCCAACAAAGACAATAAACTCTCGATCTGCAATTGTCATATTAAAGTCGGTCACAGAATATTTATCTGCTCCTGGATATTGTTTATATATATGATTTAAATTAATTTCGACCATTTAGAAAACCTCTTTCTCATCCATTTGTTTATTTTGTTTTAATCGTTTCTCTAGATAGCGATCATTAAAATGCGTCTTCCAATAAGATAAACTTAACATCAATAAAAAGAATATACCTTGTAAACTTAGCATCAATGATACATCGACGCTAAACAAACCCAAGCCTGATGCAATCAATGTCGGTAAGCCAAGTGAATTTAGCACCATTTGAAATGCTTGTTTGAATCCTTGAATGTCAAATAGTGTCGTATATTTCATTAAACTTAATATGAAGCTGGTTCCAAAAATAAGTATCATTAATTGTAAAAAAATTAATAATGATACATTTAGTAGACTCGTTATAAATATTGGAAGACGATTTTGTTGCATAAAGGCAATACCAAGCTGATTTATAAATGCAGGTGCATCTTCAGCAGCCACTAATTTTTCATTATTTACCAATAATTCCCAATCAGATGATTCACCTATATAAAGTTGTGTCGGTGTTAATATGAAATAATTTTCTTGATTAATTATTTCTGTATCGACAGAATCGTTCACATAAAAAGCTGAATAAAATGTCGGTTCGTCTTTTATAATTTGTGTGTATTCTGATTGATATGCTTCCTTTAACTCTGCAACAAAATCATGATCAATTTCTTCAACTAATGTCGGAAAATAAACAGATAAATCTACTTGATCTAAAGTTGCTAATTGTAGAGAAACGGGCATCATCAATAATGCATGCAAAAATACTATAATCACAATCGATTGAAAGACTGACAAATATTGACGATGCTTAAATATTTTGGTAGGAGATACTATTGTCTGAAAATAATTCATAGGAAATATTGACATCTTTGCCTGTGTCATCCCTTAGTCCCGCCACTCGTCAATCCTGAAACAAAATTCTTCTGTAGCGCAAAGAACAGAATTGAGATTGGGACTGCAATAAGTATCGCTCCTGCAGCAAATAGTGATACTTGTTGATTGGTCGGATCATTGATTAGAGTCTGTAAACCAACCGCAACAGTATAATTTTCTTGAGTTCTCAGTAAGAAACGAGCCAAAATATAATCTCCAAATGGTCCCATAAACGCCCATAATGCTTGTACAGCAATCATTGGACGCACTAGTGGTAAGACAATATCCCAAAAACGTTTCAAATGGCCTGCGCCATCAATTTTAGCAGATTCATCAAGATCATAAGGTACAGTATCAAAATACCCCTTCATCAAATAGGTATTCATTGGAATCCCTCCGCCAATATATAAGGCTGTTAGGAACCAAGGTTGATCCAGTGCATTTAATAAGAATGCCATAACAAAAAAGGCTGTTAATGCAGCAGTTGTAGGCACCATTTGAACGATAATAAAGAATTTCAATGAATTCTTCCGTCCTAAAAAACGATACCTACTATATGCATATCCTGCTAATGTTATGATCAACACTTGAATAACCATTGTTGAGATAGCGATGATTAATGTATTTTTATACCACGTACCATAAAGCGTTTCTTGAAACAGTCTCGAAAAATTATCTAGAGACCATGACCTTGAAAAATCTAACACAAATGCCGTGGTATTACCTGATTGAAACGCTGATGATGCAGTTATTAAGAGAGGGTAAATAATAATAATCGATAAAACAATCATATAAAGATATGTCAAAAAACGACCAATGAATCGCTTTGTTTTAGCTGACTTTGTCATATTTTTCATTGTTATTCTCCCTCCATATTAAATGAACCTGTTCGTCTAAAAACAATCATTGAAATTCCAATCACTATGAGTGAAATAATTAAAGTCAAGGCTGCAGCTAATGAATATTGTGGTGATTGCCCATTCGTCAATTTAAAGATCCAAGAAATCAAAATATCTGTCGATCCTGCACCACCACCGACACTTCCCGGACCACCATCATTAAAGAGATAAATCATTGAGAAGTTATTAAAGTTCCCTGTGTATTGTGTAATAAATACAGGTGCTGCTACCGCTAAAATTGTTGGTAAAGTAATGTCCTTGAATTGGCGAAGTACTCCAGCACCATCGATGCGCGCTGCTTCGTATAAGTCTTGGGGGATCGATTGCAAAATACTTGTTACCATAACATAAATATAAGGGAAACCGAGCCACCCTTGAATCATAATAATCGCTAATTTAGTCCAAGTCGAATCCGTTTTCCATGGCAATGCACCAATATCAACAAAAGGAATCAGTTGATTGAGAAATGGAATAACTTGTGTATTGATCGCTCCAAAGGAGTCATTAAACATATTAGAAAACGATAAAATTGTTATAAATGCTGGTACAGCCCATGGTAGCAAAAAAACGACTCCGAAAAAGCGTTTAAATTTAATAAAGGATTGATTGGCTACCACTGCTGTAAAAACTCCTAAGAAAATTTGTAAAGTTGTTGCAGCTAAAGTCCAAATAATTGTCCAATTAAATACCGAGAAAAAAGCTTCTCTAAATGTACTTAAAAAGAAAATATTTTTAAAATTTTCTAATCCAACCCAATTTAATAATTTAGCTGGTGGCCTATTATTAAATTTATAGTCCATAAATGCCATAAAAATCGTTACTAATACAGGAAAAATAATGGCAAAAATCATTGCAAGATATGCCGGTACAATTAATAAATACGGAAATCCATTTTGATAAACATTTGTAAGCAATTCACCAAAAGTTTGATTTACTTTGATACCACTATTCCAATGCGTAGCAACACGTCGAGCATCATAAATATTAAAAATATAAAAACCAATAAAAATAACTGTAATTAAAATTTGTAATGTTCCACGAATCATCATAAATAATGAATGATAGTGC
>JBHWOV010000105.1:0-4531 GCA_043424535.1 Aerococcaceae bacterium | reverse complement strand
ATCCAAGGCATTCTTCATTCGTCAAGTCTTACGGTTCTCGACCCCTCTTGCGGGGGATGGCTGTCGACCATGTATAGCAACGATATAGATTTTGAATACGTTCAGTTCTCGACCCCTCTTGCGGGGGATGGGTGTCGACCCGTCAGCTCTAAAAACATTGATGCAATCGGCCTGAAAGCCATTTTTCCTTGCCCAAAATCTGGGCAAAACCATATGGACCCGTACCCTGTTTGCCCGAATTTTGGGCAAACTTTCATCGCTCCCTGATACATTTATTGTAACATCTTTTTGATATTAGGTCTATGCGGAAAACATGCAATGTCGCTAGCTAGAGCCACTCTTCGCTTCGTTTAGCTTCACTATTCAGTACCGGTCCTTAGATTGCTGAATTCTTTTCTACATAATTTAAGAAAATCAATATATAGCCACTATGATACTTATGTTTGAGTGAAGCTGAACTAGACTGAATAACAGCCGTCAAAAATCCGTCAACATTATTTGGCATAGAGCCCTTTATATTTCATTAATTGTTATTAAAATAAATTTGTATCGGCTGATGATGTTTATCTTTCCATTCGGTACGGCCATTATTGGATCGACCAATAACAACCCAACCGGCTTCAGAAGGACTTTGACAGATAATATCTTCGACTAATACATTGTTTTGGATATTTGTTTCTCTTCTTATTCGGTGCACATAACCTTCTTGAGAAGGAGCACAAATCGCGCCCCTTAAAACTTTAAATATGCCGTCTTGCATCACAGCCTTCCCTTTTACTATGCCAAAGCCTGCAACATTCCGTTCCAAATAATATTCTCCATCGGGTAGATTGCCAAATCCTGTATTTATTTGTCGCTCCTTGACAGCTTCGTCAAACACTTGATCTTTAGACTTTTCAGTTGGATATATTTGTCTACCTTCAAATGAAGATAGCAATTGAATGACTAATTCAATATCCAATGCGAATAATTCCGTATTCGGAACTTGGCTTTTGTTAAAGATTTCTCCTAATAGTCGTTCCTTGGCACTATAATCCTCAACTTCGATTGCAAATTGTCGCTTCAAACCGGTGATATTTGAATAACCATTTCTTTCTAAGTGATACATTCTATCTTGAAAATTATTGGTGCCAGTTTTCCCAATTTTAATGAGTCCAGGCACCACCGTGCTCATGACATAAATAATTCCTTTGTCCAAATGGGCGCTCCTTTCGTGATTATTTAATTTGCAGTTCATTAAGAAATTAGCTCACTCAATTATCGATCTTAAATGGTAATATTTCTTGAACCACCATCTTATTCGATTCTTCGCGGATAGATTTATTGTAGCGGAGTTTTTTGACACCATTCGGATTTTTTGATTTATATTCATCATAATCTGCTGTCCGTACTAAATCTGATTCTCCGATTTGTCGTTCCCGATGAATATCGAAATTATCAACATAAAATGCTAAATCATTACGATTTACTTTCCATTCATCCGCAAATCGATCAAGTGATTCTTCGGTGTAATTTTCGATATATTGATTGATGACCATTGGAAATGCTCTGTTTTCATAATACTCTGGCATTTCAAGATATTCGGTCCATACTTTTTGAACAACTTCTGCTAATTCTGGTTTTGTTTTAGCTAGATCTGAAATATATTTTTCAATCTGTTTCGCTTCATCAGAATCACGATAATCTTTTTCTTTAGCTTTGTCATTGCGTCGACTAATTTCCATCAGATTTAATAAATAATCATAGTCGATTTTTTCATGATGGATCGATTGAATTTGATATTCAATATCCAATTCTAATTGCTCTACTTCGGTATCATTTCTCAATTCTTCAATAACATTGACATATTTTCCATTATATTCTTCTAGTAGTTCATTATTATATCGGTATGTATCTTCGAATTGTTCTTTGTCATAATCACTATAAACTTGAATAACGGAATAGGCACTATCAAACGCTTGAAAAGCTTTAACAAACTTTCTTTTCTCAGCTTCGGATGTCAACCCATCCACGCTATCTGGACTTGGCGCAATTTCTTGCAACTTATCCCATGCTTCTTCAAAGGCTTCCAGCGACTCTTCCCATGAAGGTGCCTGAATATAATCTTCGCCTCCATTGGAATATAAGATAAACGCTTCTTTGACACTTTCTTTATATGTTTCAGGAACTTGAAATGTCACTATTTGTCCATATTTTTTATCTTTATCATAAATTCGGTTCGTCCGTGAGAAGGCTTGGATTAAATGATGTGGTTTCATTGGCTGACGATCCATGAATAAAGTAGATAATGACGGCGCATCAAAACCTGTCAATAAGCGATCAACTACTATCACAATATCTAATTGTTCACTTCTAATTTGATAGGTATCTGACTTTCTCGCTAAGCGATTATTCACATCTTTATTATAGCTATCAATATTTTCCAAACTAAAACTGCGATTAAACATTTCATTATAATCTTGAATAGATTGCGACATTTTCTCTTGGTTTACATCGGCTCCATCTTCATTCGTTCCGACAGAATATGTAATCGCAATTTTGGGAAAGTCACTAATATATCGCTTCACTTGTTCTTTAATTTTTATCGGTGATTCGCCCCGAATCACTTCTTGAAATAGTTCATAATATCGTTGGGCATTTTTTATTGAATTCGTTGTGAAAATTGCGGAAAAAGAATTTCCTGGACCTCTATTGAGTCCCAATTTAGCTTGCGAATGATTAATGATTGAATCGATCACCTGCAAGCGATGCGCATCATCTTCATATACTTCTGGATCAATCGTTGCTTCTTTTTCAAGAAGTGTCATTTGATTGATATTTGCATTGGGATTTTGTTGTAAAATCATATAATCTAATTGATCTTCATCAATCGTCGTCTTATATTCAACTTGAAATGCTAAAACCGCCTTATCGTTAATCGCTTCTTTTACAGTGTATTGATGCAAACATTCACCATATTGTTGTTCCGTTGTACGGGGCAAATCTCCCATCGCAGCACTGGCATTTTCTTTAAAAATTGGTGTCCCAGTAAAGCCATACCATAATGGATAGCGGAAGAACTCATTAACGATTAATTGTTGTTGTGGCGTTACCGCCCGGTGACATTCATCGACGACAAAGGAAACTCTCAAGTCCTTCATTTTTTTCTTCTGACTATCAGAGTCATCTCTCTCAGAAAGACGCTTGATTAAAATATTTAATTTTTGAATTGTTGTAACGATTAATACACGGTCCGGGGAGAGCAACTTCTGCATTAAATCATTCACATTTTCAGAATCATTAACATCAATCACATCATTTTCTGCATAGGAGAGAAAAGCTTCGCTGGTCTGTAAATTTAAATCTTTTCGGTCCACTACAAAAATAGATTTATCAATGGATGGTATTTGCAGTAAATTTCGTGCGACTTTATAGGAAGTTAATGTTTTCCCTGATCCTGTTGTATGCCAAACAAAGCCAGATTTTTGCTCCTTAGTTGCTTGTTTGACTGCCTCAATCGCATGAATTTGGTAAGGTCTCAACAAAATGATTGATTTTCTATCTTTATCCAGGACAGAATAATTTGCGACCATATGATGAGCTTCAGGGATTGTTAAAACATTCGCTGAAAATTCTAAATAATTATTGACCGGATTGTTCTCTGGATCTACCCAGCGAGTTAGGAAGGTTTCTTTTAAGCGCTCTTTTGATGCTGCGGCGATATATCGAGTATCTGTCCCATTCGACACAACAAACATCTGAATTGCCGAAAAAATCCCTGTAAATTTCCCCGCTTCTAAATAACGTTTAATTTGATTAAACGCATTTTTAAAGGGTTCTCTACGATTTTTTAATTCAAAATGAATCAAAGGAATCCCATTAATCATCATCGTTAAATCAAAGCGATGCGATTGACCTTGTGGACTCTTTTTATCCGATTGATATTGATTAATAATTTGATAAACAGAATCCCCACCAGCAATCTCTTGAGAATTGATGACATTTAAGCGAATCTTTCCTAATGAAGCATCTTCTCGCTGAACATCAACCTTTGAAATGCCATTTTCCCCACGCAACCAAACAGCCGCATCGTAAAATGTCGTAAAATTCAGTTGATTTTTAATTTGATGCTTTTCTTGATCTGTTAAAAAAATTCCATTTAATCTTTGAAGATTGTGTAATTCTAAATAATAAAAGAAATTGTCCCATAGTTTATCTTCTGTATTTAATTCTGGACAATAATTCCATTTTGACTCTTCTCTAGTCAAAAGTTCAATAATTTTTTGTTCCATTTTAGCTTCTGACTCAAATTGCATATTCTCACCCCGTAAACCGTTTTCTCTTCCTTTCATTGTATCAAAGCATTTATGTATCAGCAATTTTAAATGAGATTACTGTGAAGAAGTGAAATTATTCTGTAATACCAGTACTATTTCAAGATATTATAAGTTTAAAATTACCAATTTCGAAAACTACATTGAACTCCCTTAACTGTTTCACGATTAAGCAGTGATAGTATTAAAATGAGATAAAACCTTTTGTTAGAGCACCT
>JBHWOV010000104.1:0-5758 GCA_043424535.1 Aerococcaceae bacterium | reverse complement strand
CAACTAGTTAAACTAACAAGCAATCAAACCATTATTAACCAGAATAAGAATCCGCTATAATAAAAACAACAGATAAAAGGAAGTGATCAAATGATTTATGATTTTACTGTCAAAGATATCGATGGAAATGACTTTCACTTAGATGTTCTCAAAGGAAAAGTGGCATTAATTGTAAACACCGCTAGTAAATGTGGTTTAGCACCTCAATTTGAAGGATTAGAAGCACTCTTTCAAGAATTTAAAGATCAAGATTTTGTCATTATTGGATTCCCTTGTGGCCAATTTTTAAAACAAGAATATGACTCTGATGAAGAAATTGCCTCTTTTTGCCAAAAAAATTATGGTGTGACTTTTCCAATGATGGAAAAAATAAAAGTGAATGGCCCGCATACCCATCCACTCTATCAATACTTAAAAGAAGAACAATCTGGTCCCGTTGGAAAAACAATCGAATGGAATTTTACAAAGTTTTTGATTGATAAAAACGGCAATGTCGTCAAACGATTTAGTCCAAAAACGCAACCAGAAAACCTTCGTTCAGAAATTCAATCATTATTATAGTCTTCTGAGATATAAGCAATAGAAAAATCCAGATGATGTTTATCTATCGGACATCATCTGGATTTTATATTTCTTAAATTTATTCATATTCCAAATATGCTTCAAGTCTTTGGATGAAATCTTTTAAGACGGTTATACGTGCATATTTTTTATTAGTTCCTGAGACGACGAGCCATGGTGCATCTGTAGTAGATGTACGCACCAACATTTCATTCATCGCAGTTACATAATCATCAAACTTCTCATGATTTCGCCAATCTTCATCTGTTAATTTGTGTTGTTTTTGCGGGTCTTCAGCTCGTGCTTTAAATCGCTCTAATTGTTCTTCTTTATCAATCGCAATGAAATATTTTAGAACCAAAATGCCTTGATGAACTAAATTATGTTCCATTTGATTGATTTCGTCATAAGCCGCCTGCCAACGTTTTTCCGGTGTCAGTGATTCAACTCGCTCAACCAAAACACGGCCATACCAAGAACGGTCGAAAATCGTCATGCGTCCTCTCGATGGAAAGTCTCGGTAAAAACGCCACAAATAATGATGAGATAATTCTGTTTTATCTGGCGCAGAAACAGTCGCAACATCATAACCTCTAGGATCCATTTGCCTTGTTAAGCGTTCAATATTTCCTCCCTTACCAGCCGCATCTGTCCCTTCATAAGCGATAATCAATGATTTTCCTTCCAAATAAACTTGATAGAGTAATTCACCTGCCCGGTCCTGTAAATCATCTAATTGTGCGTCATATGCTTCGTCACTGATTTCTTTTGTCAGATCGAGCGTTGATAGTGGCAGTTCTTCTTGAGAAGGTAGAGAGGATAATTTCACTGGCTTGATAGAATTGCCATTTTCCAATACATCGGTTAATTCATCAATACAAATTTGTAATGCTTGGCGAGATTGATTTTTCTTGCCTTTGGTATATAAAATATGCCACGGAATTTCATCTGTTTCATTAATAATCCGTTCGAAATGATCTTTAAAAGACGCATAATTCTCTAATTGATAATAGTCCCGTTCTGATAAGCGCACATGTCGGTAATCATCCGCTTCTAATTCTTGAATATTCTCTTGCATTTCTTCTTCGGTTTGATGTAAGAAAAATTTCACAACACGTGTACCATCATCATGTAAGGCCTGTTCAATAAACTGAATATCATCAATCAAATGCTTAAAGTGTTCTGGACTTTTATCCCAATCATAGTCATTCATTAAATCATAATAAAAAGATCGATCATAAAACATGATTTGCCCTGCTTTAGGTGTTTGTCGCATAAAGCGTCGCAAATAAGGATATCCCAAATCATGACTATCCACAGCATCAAAGACAGCCACTTCATAATGCTTCGGATCTAATTCACGGGTTAAGTCCTTTAATAAAAATCCTTTCCCACTCGACTCCCAACCATCGATGATCACTAACATACTTTGTTCTGTCTCCTGTAGTTCACGGTGTAAAGCCGCAAATGTTTCACCGAGATGAGATCGTTTTGTATCAGATAATGAATCGCTGATTTTCTTACGAGATCCTGTTGGTAATTTCATTATATCGCTCCTTTGATATAGTTGTCTTATTATTTAACTGCTTTCTTTTATTATCCCATACTCTCTATTTGAAGCAAATAATACCAATAAAAAAGAACCTTTTAACATGATATTAAAAGGTTCTATGATTTTAATAAGCCATATGAATTTCAGCTGGGGTATCTTCATTGAATTGTGAGTTATATAAGTCGGCATAGAAGCCACCTTGTTCTAACAATTCATCATGTGTCCCATGCTCAATAATATTACCTTGATCCATTACGAGAATCATATCGGCATTACGAATTGTCGATAGACGGTGAGCGATCACAAAAGATGTCCGTCCTTCCATGACTTTATCCATGGCACTTTGAATTAATTTTTCTAATCGTGTATCAACAGACGATGTCGCCTCATCCAAAATAAGAATATCTGGATCGGAAATAACGGCACGCGCAATCGTCATTAATTGTTTTTGACCTAATGATACGTTATTGGCTTCTTCATTGATTTCCATTTGGTAACCATTCGGTAATGTTTGAATGAAATGATCCACATTAGCTGTCTTCGAAGCGCGCAGAACATCCGCATCACTCGCATCTAAGTCACCGAAACGAATATTTTCCATAATCGTATCCGTATAGAGCCATGCATCTTGCAAGACCATACCAAAATGTTCTCTTAATGTTTCTCGCGAAATATCCTTAACATCTACTCCGTCAATACGAATCGATCCGGAATCTACGTCATAGAAACGCATCAATAAGTTGATAAGCGTCGTCTTTCCAGCTCCTGTAGGTCCGACAATGGCGACCATCTCACCAGGATTGACTGTAAATGATATGTCTTTCATCAATGGATTCTCTTTATCATAACCGAAGCGTACATTTTCGAAGACAACACTTCCTTTGACATCTTCTGGCAATGAATCGGTTATTTGTCGTTGATGTTCTTCTGGTTCATCTAAAAGTGTAAACACACGATTCGCGGCAGCAAAAGCAGATTGCACCATTCCAGTTAATTGAGCCAACATTTGAACCGGTTGATTTACTTGCATTACATACTGCACGACTGCCTGTAAATTACCGACGGATAGACGCCCCGCAAACACTTCGAATGTCCCAATAATCGCTGCCAGCACATAAACAGAGTCCGCAATGAAAACCATCACTGGCATCATCATTGATGAAATAAAGGATGCTTTAAATCCATGTTGACGTAATCTTTCATTTCTTTCGATGAATTCTTCAATCGATGATTCTTGTTTTCCATATGCTTTAATTTCTGTAAATCCTGACAGTTGTTCTTGTGTATAACCAAATAAATGACCTAAACTATCAGACTGTTTATTAAAAGCAGGTTGAGATTTACGAGATAACCAGCGGGCTACTGTACCTGAAAGTGGGATCATTAAAATAATTAACAATGCCATTTGCCAATGAATAGCAAATAACATAATCAAGGCAAATAAAATTCCTAACACGCCATTCAATACTTGGATAAAAGTTTGTTGCATGGCATTGGAGATTGCATCGACATCATTGGTCATTTTAGCTAAAATATCCCCTGTTTCTTCACTATCAAAATATGATACTGGTAGCAAGTGAACTTTATTCGCTAAATCTTGACGCAAATCAAAAATTGATGATTGAACAACATCTGCCATAAAAGCTTGACTGGCATAAGTTCCAACATGATAAAACATACCGCGTATAAAATAGAAAATTAAGACATTGCGAATATAAGCATAATTAATAGCTGCGCCAGGTACATCTTGTGCGATGGCCATCACATTATTCGTTAGTTCTGTAATTGCTAAACCAAATACAAATGGTTCAATCGCAGATGACACCATTGCTAGAACAGTGGCAATCATGGCAAATATAAATTTCATTTTGTAAGGTGACATATACTGCCAGATTCTTTTCAATAAATATGAATTACTCTGAGTCAATGTTTAATTCCTCCTCACTCAATTGTGATGATGCGATATCGTAATAGATTTCTGAAGTCTTCAATAGCTCTTCATGCGTACCAATCGCAGAGATTTGTCCTTGATCTAATACAATAATCTGATCAGCTTGCATAATGGTCCCCACACGTTGAGCAACAATAATCGTTGACGCATCTTTCGTTTGTTCATGCAATGCTGCACGAACTTTCGCATCTGTTTTATAATCCAATGCAGAGAATGAATCATCAAAGATATAGATCTCGCGGTCTTCAATAATCGACCGTGCAATTGATAAACGTTGTTTTTGACCACCAGAAAGATTTGTTCCCCCTTCGGCTAAATCTGTTTCAAATTCTTCTGGTAAACGGCCAATAAATTCTTTTGCTTGTGAAATATTGGTTGCGCGAAGCATATCTTGCATATCTGCATCAAATTTACCATAACGAAGATTATCACTGATTTTACCTTTGAATAGCAAGGCTTTCTGCGGTGTAAAGCCGATACGACTACGCAAATCATTCAATTCATAATCTTTAATATTAATGCCATTTAATAAGATTTCTCCAGAAGTGACATCATAGAATCGTGGTATCAATTTTACAATCGTTGATTTACCAGAACCAGTGGAACCGATAAATGCGGTTGTTTCTCCGGGACGAGTGACAAATGAAATATCTTGTAATACTGGTTCAGTCGCATCCGGATACATAAAGTCAACATTTCGGAATTCCAATGTTCCTTCATGTGGCACATTGCGCACTGGAGATTCTGGTTCTTGTACTGAGATGATTTCTTCTTCCACTTCTTGAAGACGTCTCGCTGACACTGATGCTCTTGGATACATCATAAACACGCCTGCAAACACCATCAGAGAGAATAATCCATGGAATACATATTCAATAAAGGCTACTAAATCTCCAACCTGTAAAGTTCCCATATCGATCATATTCGCACCAAACCATATTAAGGCAATAATTGTTATATTTAATATTAATGAAAAAATAGCCGGTGTTAATGCCATTAATTTTTGTAGATTGGTAGACGTTTTCCGATAAGGTTCGTTTACGGATTCAAAACGATCATTCCAAAATGGTTGACGATTAAATGCGCGGATTACTCGTAAACCAGTAATTGATTCTCGCATAATGCGGTTAATTGAATCTAATAAACGCTGTTGTTTTTCTGACAGCGGTTTAGAAAAGTAAGCAATCACCGCAACCAGAATAATCATCACTGGAATTGTTGGTGCAATACGCCAACCTAATTCTGGTGCAATAGAAACAATCAGTGTCAAACTCATGATAAGCATGATTGGGGCAATCAGGCCCTGACGCAAGAACATTTCCGTAAATTGTAAAAGAATAAATGCATCGGTTGTAATACGCGTCGTTAATGAGGGCACTCCCATTTCTTGAAATTCATGATGAGATAAATGCATCATTTTACCATAAGAGACATTTCGCATATCCATCACCATACTGTTAACAACTTTACTTGTCATATACATCCGTACGGCTCTTCCTAGAAATCCTACGATGACAAATCCTGCCATGGCTCCAATATAAGGCCACATCTTGTTTAATTCTCCAGGAATGATTGCATTATCAATCATTTTTGCTAACATTGTTGGCATACCGACAATGGAAGCTGAGTTAACAATCGTACTTAGAAAAATAACAATTAAAGGTATGGGATAATTTTTTAAATATTTCCAAATA
>JBHWOV010000103.1:0-3037 GCA_043424535.1 Aerococcaceae bacterium | reverse complement strand
GGCTTACTTTAAGAATGTAGTGTGAATAGTATTGAATTGAAGTTCGTTATTATAATAGAGATTATTTTAATAAATTGATTACATACTATTTCTTAATTTAAGACAAACATTATATTAAAACATGTTATCTTGTAATGCTCTTAATTTTCAGTATTTTATAGCTTATTACGATATAAATGCGTTTTATTTTCTGTATGTAGAATGTTGTGCGAATATCATCATAGGATCAAGCATGGACTGGCACATATCAGTGCTTTGGCGCTTCAGCGCCTAGGCAATGAATAGCCAGACAAGTCCTGAGACCTTGGCTCAGGACGTTGCCCTATGATGATCATGAGCACAACATTTGGAATACAGAAGTCAGGCATCTTTTAAAATAAAAAAATAGTGCTGGTAATTATTACCAACACTATATTTTATTAATCATTTAATAATGATGATGTTTCTTTGCGGCTGAGATATGGGCTTCTTGGTGGGATGATCGTGCTTGGTTTGAATTTTGCCATGAGCGAAATGATCGCTGCAGTAATCACCCAGCTGATCACGATACTAAGCCAGAATGACAATGTATTAATCGCCAATGAATTCGTCGGCACTGCCACAATCATTGGAATTAACCAAAATTTCACAACGCCGTAGACTAGATAAGCTAATAAGCTACCCGTCCAAATATTCAAATGCGTTGAGCTATACCGGCGATTGTTCAATGTTTTATGCGTATTTCGCGCAAATAAACCAGCTAGTCCTGCCGCTAATAGAGGCAAGATATCCAATAATACCATCAATATCCAATCTTCGAATGGTCGATTGATCAGACCGATAATCAAACCAGTAATCGCGCCCGCCACAATACTCGTCGCTGGACCATAACGAAAAGCCAAATAAATCATTGGCGCCAATGTTAATAGTAAATAAATCGTCTGCTGTCCCATCGAAAAATTAAGGGGAAGCATGGCTAGACCTACCGCAATTAAAATCGCGATAAGCATGGTCGTCAAGAGATTTACGGATCTTTTATTCACAAATACATTCCCCCATTAATCATTTTCAGGCTGATAACTAGATGCTTCCATAATGATTGGTAAAATGACTGGACGTCTTTTTGTTTCTTTAAAGAGATATTTTCCTAATTTTTCACGGAGATCTCCTTTTAATTCGCCCCAATCAAAATTATCATCTGCCAAATGCTTTTCTAAAATATCTAAAGTCATGTCAGAACATTCTTGAATCAAATCGATGCTTGTTTTCATATAGACAAAGCCTCGTGATGTAATTTGCGGTCCAACAAGGACGCGTTTCAAACGACGACTGATGGTCGCAACGACAACGAAAATCCCATCTTCCGATAGAATACGACGGTCACGTAAGACCACATTCCCGATGTCACCCACGCCAATTCCATCAATGAGCACATCGCCCGATGGAACTGAATTCGTAATTTGCATTCTGTTTTTGCTGTATTCGACAACATCTCCTAATTTAGGATAAAAGATTTGACTCTCTGCGTAACCTAATTCTAAAGCTAATTTACCATGCGCAAATAACATTCTCGACTCGCCATTGATGGGAATTATATATTTTGGTTTTAGTAAATCCATCATTAGTTGCAAGTCGCCTTGTGTCGCATGACCCGAGACACGGTAATTGTCTGTGATTGAAGCCACCGATGCGCCCGCACGATAGATCATATCTTTGGTTTTCGCCATGGTTGTCTCCATTGCGGTTGAAGGAGTCGTTGCCAGATACACTAAATCGCCTTGTTTTAAGGTAATATCGCGGTGACGATTTTGAGCCATCTTCTGTAAGGCTTGAATCGGTTCCCCAACATCTCCCGTTTCTAACACCACAATTTCTTCATCCGGTGTCTTGTCGATATCACGCATGATACCGATATCTTTACGGCTCTTGATTTCAATTTTATTTAACTTAATCGCTAAATCTACAATGTCATATAAACGGTCGCCAGAAATAAAGACTTTGCGTCCTGTTTCCGAGGCTGCCACTAATACTTGTTGAATGCGGGCAATATTACTACCGATACTTGCGACAATGACACGACCTTCGGCATTGAGGAAGACTTCCTTCATTTCTTCTACGAGTTTTTTGTCTGTTAAATTCAACATCGCATATTCGGCATTGGCTGAATCGGCCATCAAAGCTAACACGTCTTTGGTTCCTAATTCAGTTAGGCTGCGATAATCTGTTTTGTAACCTTCTTCGGCACTTGGGTCAAATTTAAAGTCCCCAGTATAAACAATCGCGCCTTCATCTGTATGCACGACGATACCGACTGAGTCTGGAATGGAGTGTGTCGTGCTGAAGAAACTGATACTCGCGTCTTCAAATTCGATTTCAACGTCGCCATCGATGACATTAAATTGATCGAATGATGATTCTTTTTGTTTTTTATCGCAAGCTAATTTTGCGAGTTCGATGGTTAATTCTGTCCCGAATACAGGTGCAGAGACTACTTCTAATAAGTAAGGTAATGCACCGATCGCGTCGTCATGTCCATGACTTAAGAAAATACCTTGCACGCGGTCTTGATTTTCTTCTAAATAAGTAAAATCAGGAATCACTGCATCGATTCCTAATAATTCCTCTTCTGGGTAAACGAGTCCACAGTCTAACACGAATATGGCGTCATTCACCTCAACAATATACATATTTTTCCCCTCTTCGCGGACACCGCCAAGTGGGATTATCTTAATTGATTTACTCATACTTCACCTCATAATAATATTTTATCTTTTCTAGATAATTTAACTGTTTGTTCATATGACTTATTATAGCACACCAAACACGCTTTATTAAATTCTATTCCTTCACGGACAAATTAAAACGTTTACAAAAAGTTTATGTCTCTTCTGTATTGTGACTGTTTTGTTTCATGTCATCATAGGGCACCGTCCTAAGCCTTGGTCTTAGGACTTGTCTGACTACTCAAACTCTAAGTGCTAAAGCACTAAGACTTTGATGTGCGTCAGTCCATGCTGAGCCTATGATGATACTCGCAAATCAGTCTTCATACAACAGG
>JBHWOV010000102.1:0-4537 GCA_043424535.1 Aerococcaceae bacterium | reverse complement strand
ACCTATATAAAAGGGGTTATGATTATGAGCATTAAATAATAATCCAAAAACCAATAAACATTGGGTAACGGAAAGAGCAAATCCAATACTTCATGTGTTGTCAATGGTTCAGTTTTAAAGACTATCGCAAACAATAGTATTACTAAGGAAAAAATCCATGTTTCTAAAATTAATTGCAATAAGCGACGCCATTTAAATGACTTGCCATTTAAAAAATACGCTCCCATCATGGCAAACAATAAGACGCCAACATTACCACCAAAAGTCAGGACTTGTAGTCCTAGTGTTTGTGATGTGACTGATCCCGCTATATCTACTTGTCCATGATATGCATAATGATGAATCACGATCATGAGCATACTTATCAGTCTCAATAATTCATAACTTGATTCTCTTTTTGTTTCGATATCATCACTCTTCTCTTCATATGCCTCAAATGAGATTAACCATTTATTTGTCCATAGACAATCCATTTGTTCATTCATATTTCTCTGGATACTACAAATTTTAATTGATATTTACTTGAATAGTCAAATAAAGACAATTTTAAGTTGAAACAAGGCAACTTAAAATTGTCTTATATTTTAATCTAAACGTTCTCCTAAATTTATTAAATAGTTTCGTAAGTCTTCATCTGTTTCAGGATGTGTTAAGCCATAATGAATGGCCATTTCCATAAAACCTAATTTATTTCCTACATCATAGCGATCAGCTTGAATTCTTTTCGCGAAAACACGATGTGTTTTATTCAATTCATTAATAGCATCTGTTAAATCATATTTACCCTGTTTATTAGGCTCCATGCGATCAATGACATCAAATATATCTGGCGTTAGGATGTATCGCCCAGCGACAGCTATATTCGAAGGCGCTTGATCTTGCTGAGGCTTCTCGATCAGTGATTCAATCGGATATAAAGAACCATCATCTAATGAAGTATCCTTTTGAAGAGAAATAATGCCATATTGTTCAATTTTATCTTCTGTTTCTTTTAAAGCTGCAATGACACTCACTTCATGTTCATTATAAACATCGATTATTTGCTTCGTAACGGGTATTTCCCCTTCAAAAATATTATCCGCTAATAAAAGCGCGAAAGGTTCGTCTCCGATAAATGGTTTTGCATATCTCAAAGCATCTGCAAGCCCAAGAGGATAAGGTTGTCTAACAAAGAATAAATCTGTCAGTGTTGTTTCTTGAACTTTAGCTAATAAATCTTCTTTATTTTTTCTTATTAAATTTTCTTCTAATTCAGGATTGGAATCAAAATGGTCTTCCACTGGTCTTTTATGACGGCCAGTAATAATAACAATTTCTTCAATTCCTGAAGCTAATGCCTCTTCCACTGTAAATTGAATAATGGGTTTATCTACGATAGGTAATAGTTCTTTAGGTTGTGCTTTCGTTGCAGGTAAGAAACCCGTTCCATAACCCGCTACCGGTATCACTGCTTTTTTTATTTTTGTCATGATGTCCTCCATTACCTTGATAATAATAATCATTATAGCACGGAAAGAACAATTTTGTTAAGTAAGTCTCTCAATCATCATATTCACCATTCATCCATAATACCGCTTGATTATTGTTTGAACGCGTTTTGTTCATATCAATAATTCGCTGATTACGACTACCACGAAAGCGCAATGTCAAATCTTTTTGACTGATTTCGAATCGTCCATCTACCAATACATCAACATATTCTAATAATTCAAGTTTATCCTCTGTCTCGAGACAAAGTTCCTCATAATAATATCCGCTCCATGACCAAATATCCTTAGAATTACCAAATTCTTTTCTGACTCTTTGACATAGCGGCAATAAAACTTGGGTATTCAAGAATGGTTCGCCACCTAATAATGTTAACCCTTGTACATAAGATTGTCCCAAATCTTCTATGATTTGATCTTCTAATTCTTGAGTATAAGGTACACCATAATTAAAGGCTTGCGCTAATTTATTATAACAACCTTCACAATTAAAGGGGCATCCACTAACATAAAGGCTACACCGCACACCTTCTCCATCGACAAAATTAAAGGGTTTATAGTCGGCAATCATCTGTTTACTGAATCTTTCTGCCGTCCATTCTTTCGGCGCAGGATTATATACCATTAAATCCTCCTAGTATTTATCCAAATGACTTAAAATTCGCATCCGGGTTTCTTTATTCAAAGCACGATTCGTATCTTCTTTTAATAATTTCGATACATCATCATCTAAATGTAAATGTTTCACTCGTGAAGCAATTTCTTTATGACGTCCTTTTACCATCGGTCTAATTTGTGGATTGCCTAAATAACCACAGGTTCTCTTAACAACATCACATGTTTCTGGATTCGTATTATGACATTGTGGACATTGAAAACCATGTGCTGTTGGTTCAAAGTCCCCTTTAAAACCACATTCATAACATTGGTCAATCGGTGTATTCGTTCCAAGATAACCAACTAAATCATAAGCATAATCCCATACCGCTTCTAATGCTTTAGGATTTTGGCGTAAATTTGGATACTCACAGTAATGAATAAATCCACCAGAAGTATAGGGGGCATATTCACTTTCAAAGGCAATTTTTTCAAATGGTGTTGGATCTTTCCGAACATCATAGTGAAAACTATTCGTATAATATTCTTTATCCGTGATATGTTCAATACTGCCGTATTTTTGTCGGTCTAAACGATTGAAACGATCTGTTAACGATTCTGACGGTGTCGCATAGACACTAAAGTGATAGTCATATTTATCGCCCCATTGATCTGTATGTTGTTTTAATGTTTTAAGAATATCAATGGTAAACTGTTTGGCTTCTTCAGAATGTTCCCAATTTGGACCATAGAAGCAAGTCGCTGCTTCATATAAACCAATATAACCTAACGAAACAGTAGCCCGTCTATTTTTAAATAATTGATCGACATCATCATCTGAAGCCAATCGCTCACCAAAAGCGCCATGTTGATATAATATTGGCGCATTTTCAGGCTCAGCTTCTTTACAACGAGCAACACGATATACTAATGCTTCTTCTGCAACACTTAATCGTTCTTCAAGTATTTCCCAGAATGCATCTTGATTACCATTTGCTTGAATAGCAATGCGAGGAATATTAAGTGTGACGACTCCTAAATTCATTCTGCCACTATTTACTTCTTCACCCTCATCATTCTTCCATCCTTGAAGAAATGACCGACACCCCATAGGTGCTTTGAAGCTACCTGTTAGCTCAATTAACTTATCATACATTAAGACATCAGGGTACATCCGTTTCGTAGCGCATTCGATCGCTAATTGTTTAATATCATAGTTTGGATCATCTTTATCTAAATTTAATCCTTTTTTCAAAGTAAAGACAAGTTTCGGAAAAATAGCTGTTCGTTTTTCACGTCCTAAACCACCAATACGTACTTGAAGTATTGCTTTTTGAATTTCACGCTCAAACCAATTTGTTCCTAATCCAAAACCTAATGTTGTAAAAGGCGTTTGCCCATTTGAAGAATAAAGCGTGTTGATTTCATATTCTAAACTTTGCATCGCATCATAAATATCTTTCTTCGTTTTAGCTAATGCATAAGCTTCATGCTGATCTTCATCAGGCAACCATTTCTCTGCTTCCGCGAGATGCTTCTTGTAATTGAGTTCAGCATAAGGTGCAAGCACTTCATCAATTCGATCGGCACTACATCCTCCATATTGTGAAGAAGCGACATTCGCTACAATTTGAGCAATTTGAGCGCTCGCTGTATTAATTGATTTAGGTGATTCTACTTCTGCATTCCCAATGTGAAAGCCATTTTGCAACATTTCTTCAAAATCAATGAGACAACAATTCGTCATAGGTGAATAAGGATGATAGTCTAAATCATGATAATGGATATCTCCTTTTAAATGCCCATTAGCAACCTTTTTAGGAAGCATTCTTAAACCAGTTGCTTTCGCACTCACTCCAGCGGTTAAATCCCGTGTCGTGTTATAGACTCGACTATCTTTATTCGCATTCTCATTGAGAACTTGTTTATCACCACCGACAAATTGATCTAGCTTTGTCTGAACATCCATTTGTTCTTGATAATAATCTCTTTTATTAATGGCATTCTCTTGATACTGTTTTGCTTGTTCGTCTAATCCTTTATCCAACAATGTATCGTAAACATATTGTGAAATAATATTTGTTGTGATGAATTTTTGATTCACTTTTTCTAAAATTTCTTCTAAGAGTTCTTCAACCATTTGTTCATCGGGTACAAGAATAGCCAAAATGCGTCGAATATTCTCAACTCTAAAATGAACTATTTGACCTCCTTGCTTGATCACTTGTACATCTGTCAATGTTGTTTTTTTATTTTTTAATTTAAGTTGTTCCATAGTGACCCCCATATATATGTCATTTTTCGTCATTAGACACAATATATAGTATCTGATACCAAAAATCAACCCAATATGTAGTATTTGATCAAGTTTTATCAAAATCGTCTCATTATTTATAGTATTATACTATATTTGAGATGAAGTCCTATTATTTTATTCTTTCTCTGTTATACTA
>JBHWOV010000101.1:0-2887 GCA_043424535.1 Aerococcaceae bacterium | reverse complement strand
GAACTGATAGGACTTGAGGCCTATAAGAAATATTCGCCTCTATGATAAAATAAATGTGAAGAATCAATAGATTGTCTATATTTTTAAAAGGAGGAAAAAAATGATATATCTTAGCTCGATGGTTGCCCAATTCTTATTGGTTGCGCTCACTCTCACCACATTAATTGTTATATTGAAAACAGAACCGAATAAACGAGCCCAACGTTTTCAACGTAGTTTACCCCATATCCGCAAATTAACTTTCGGATTAGGAATTGCTTTATTTGTGATTGCCATGTTACCCTTTTTGCCCTTTGCATCAGTAATTTTATTTGCGGTAACCGTACTCTTTCTCTGGTTCTTGCATCTTTGGTTACCATTTAAATCTTATGCGCATTTATTCCAGAAAGAAAATACCGGCCTCATTAACTTTATCTTTGTCGCCAATATCTTACTCAATGCCGCCGGCATTTCATTTATGTTGCATGATGCTTATCAATTTGTGACACCATTTGATTATAGCGAATTGTATGGTAGCATCTTCGCCATAACGATTATCTTGTGGATGGCGAATATCTTTTGCCATTTATTCGTTCAATTAATTTTCAATTTAAGAGAACGTTTAGCCGGTCGTAAAGGTCCACGTCGTCGTCAAACTGCTTCAAATGATAAAATAAAAGCCTATCAAGAAGCGGGTTTATCGAAAGATGACATCTCTTATTTCCGGGAACAAATGGCTCCGGTTCGTGACAATATCTTCCAATTAGAAGAGACGATCAATGAAACAGCAAAATTGCGTGCAATCAATCAACGCCATAATATCGTTGAAACATGCCAAGATTATTTCCGTTCGATTGTCGAAGAACCAAATCGAATTGGTGAAGCAGGCACTTTTATTTATAAATTATTGCCTAATATCACCGATTTAGTCGATAAATATAATGAAATCAATGGCCATGTGGCTAAAAATAAGCAAACCTATTTAATTCTCGACCGCTCAGCACAAATGATTGAACGGATCGGTGAAGAAATCAATGCCGATTATATTCAATTCCATAAAGCAACATACGAAGCACTCGACGATGAAATTGCCTATGCTGAGAAAATTTTAAATGATGACAGAGAATCCAATGATCCAGCGAATGACCAAAATAGTTCGCTTGATGACTTAATCGATGATATGAATGACTTTCTAGCATAATTTGACCCTTTCGACAAACCAACCATCAAGGAGGATGATTGAATGAAAGAAGAAAAAGATTTATTTGAAGAAATGTTAAATGAACAAACATCCGGCGTCGATGATTTGTTGGCGAATCCTTTTGATTCTGACAGTGAAACCACTCCAAGCTATGACAAAGATCTCGTCGACGCGGAGATTTTAGCGCAGAGAGAAATCACCACAGAAAAATTAATGGAGCGCTTGCCGGAACACCGCCAAAAACAAGCACAAGACTTAGCCGCCCAAATCGATGAAAATGATATGGGTGCCGTGCTAGCATATGGCTCAAATGCACAGAAGAAGTTGAGCGAATTTTCCCGAGATATTTTATCGCAAGTTCAAGTCAAAGACACTGGTGAAATTGGTGACAGTTTAACGGAGTTAATGACGCAACTTAAAGCAACTGACCCTCGCTCACTGACCGCAGAACCAAGTTTCTTCGGCAAACTATTCGGCCGTGTCCGTCGCAGTATTGATGAAACTCAATTGCAATACCAAAAAATCGGCAGTCAAATTGACCGCATTGCGATTCGTCTCGAACGCGAAAAAAATGAATTGTTGAATGACAATCGTATGTTGGAGCGCTTCTATGAAAAAAATAAAGATTATTTTGAAGCCCTCAATGTTTATATCGCTGCCAGCGAATTGAAATTACAGGAATTGCAAGAAGAAATCATTCCAGCAGCGATTGAAGAAGCGCACACTTCACAAAATCAAATGGCTGTCCAAAAAGTCCACGATCTCAATCAATTTTTAGATCGTCTTGACAAACGGACGCATGACTTACGCTTAACGCGTCAAATGACGATTCAACAAGCACCACAAATTCGTCTGATTCAAAATACGAATCAAGCATTGGCTGAAAAGATTCATGTATCGATTCACACAGCCATCCCATTGTGGGAAAATCAAATTACCATTGCGCTTGCCTTACTAAGACAACAACAAGCGTCTACTTCACAGCGCATGGTCTCTGAAACAACGAATGATTTATTATTGAAGAATTCAGAAATGTTGAAACAAAGTACAATCGATGTAGCTCGTGAAACAGAACGTGGCGTCGTCGATTTACAAACTTTACAACAATCACAGCGCAATCTCGTTGATACTTTACAAGAAACGCTTGAAATTCAAGAGACGGGTCGCCAACAAAGACGACAAGCGGAAATTGAATTGCGTGAAATGGAAGACGAATTACGTGATCAATTAATGTTGATTTCGAATGAACGCCGCCAACGCGATTTCAGAGAAAATATCGACGACAATCAATAACATTCTAAATTCTCACTGCCATGAGAACCCCTAACCTGGAACCTACTTCATGTAGTGTTTCAGGTTTTTTATTTGGAAATGATTTGTGTCGTTCTGTATTTCGAATGGTGTGCTCATGATCATCATAGGGCAACGTCTTGAGCCAAGGTCTCAAGACTTGTCTGGCTATGCTGAGACTCTTAGCGCTTTAGCGGTTAGAGTCTCAGTATGCGTTAGCTTCAATGCCTAGGCGCTAAAGCGCCAAAGCACTGATATGTGCCAGTCCATGCTTATCCTATGATGATATTCGCACACCATTCTACATACAGAATAAAATAAGTATCGATTTATTCGCGAATAGAGATAATAAAGTTTAGAAAATTGTTCCGTAACAACAAAATGAAGCGAATAAATTAGATATTGAATAACATAGAT
>JBHWOV010000100.1:0-7994 GCA_043424535.1 Aerococcaceae bacterium | reverse complement strand
ATATCGGATAATGCGATATTATTATATTTTTAATCAAGACACCCTTATACAAATTTATTTTGTGCACTCATCATATTAACCTCTCAAACTTTGACTAAAAAGCTTCTATAATTTTTTATTTAAATTCACTTTACCAGTCCATTTTTAAATTAATTACTTATTTTATAATTAAACTTTTATCGGATTATGCGATATATTTTTCAAATAACCAAATTGAATCAGTTTTATATTTAAAACACCTTTATGCTAATCAGTTTTGTGCACTCATCATATTAATATCACAAATTATTATTCTGTATGAAGAAAGTTGTACGAATATCATCATAGGGCAAAGCATGGACTGACGCACATCAAACTCTTGGCGCTTAAGCGCATAGAGTTTGAGTAGACAGCCAACTCCCGAGACCTTGGCTCGGGAGGGTGCCCTATGATGATCATGAGATACAACTTTCTGAATACAGAATTAAGCTAACGTATCATTATTGGATAGAATGCACGATAATGATATGAAACGAAACATTCTCCATACAAAATTACACACAAAAAAAGACCACCATATTGGTGGTCTTATAATCACGCTTATTTGAAGTCAGCTAAGTTATAGAAAACTTTTTTGCCGTTATATTGAGCTAGATCGCCCAACTCATCTTCAATACGTAATAATTGATTGTATTTAGCCATACGGTCTGAACGAGAAGCAGAACCAGTCTTGATTTGACCCGCATTTGTCGCAACAGCGATATCCGCAATAGTCGAATCTTCAGTTTCACCAGAACGGTGAGAAACAACTGCTGTAAATCCAGCACGCTTAGCCATTTCAATCGCATCAAAAGTCTCAGTTAAAGTACCGATTTGGTTAACTTTGATTAAGATTGAGTTTGAGATGTTTTCATCAACACCACGTTGTAAGATTTCAGTGTTTGTAACGAATAAGTCGTCACCAACTAATTGAACACGATCACCTAAACGCTCAGTTAATTCTTTCCAACCATCCCAGTCATTTTCATCCATACCATCTTCAATAGAAATGATTTGATATTTGTTAACTAACTCTTCTAAATAGTCAACTTGCTCTTTCGCATCACGTTTAGCACCATTTTCACCTTCGAATTTAGCATAGTCATATACACCATCTTCGTAGAATTCAGATGCTGCACAGTCAAATCCTAGGTAAATATCTTCACCTGGTTTGTAGCCAGCTTTTTCGATCGCTTGTAAGATTGTTTCAACACCATCTTCAGTACCTTCAAAGCGCGGCGCGAATCCACCTTCGTCACCAACAGAAGTTTCTAAACCACGTTCAGATAAAATTGATTTCAAAGCGTGGAATACTTCTGCACCCCAGCGTAGAGCTTCTTTGAATGAAGGTGCTCCAACTGGTAAAATCATGAATTCTTGGAATGCGATTGGTGCATCTGAGTGAGAACCACCATTGATGATGTTCATCATTGGAACTGGTAATTCTTTCGTGTTGAATCCACCAAGGTATTGGTATAATGGCACATCTAAGTATTCAGCAGCAGCACGAGCAACCGCAATCGAAACACCTAGAATAGCATTCGCACCTAATTTACCTTTGTTATCTGTACCATCTAATTCGATCATTAATTTATCGATTGCTAATTGATTACGTACATCATAACCGATTAATGCTTCCGCGATTGTTGTATTCACATTTTCAACAGCTTTTTGAACACCTTTACCTAAGTAACGATCTTTGTCGCCATCACGTAATTCAACAGCTTCGTGTTCACCTGTTGAAGCACCTGAAGGAACCATACCGCGACCGAAAGCACCGCTATCTGTCACAACTTCTACTTCAACTGTTGGGTTACCACGAGAGTCTAAAACTTCGCGTGCATATACATCTGTAATATAAGGCATTAATAATTCTCTCCTTTGTTAATAATCATCATTTTTGAGACTGATTACAATTCTATTCTACTCGATAAAACGTTATTTTGCAATCTTACGATTTAATAACAGATTGACCGGTCATCTCTTCTGGTTGGTCAATGCCCATCAAGTCTAAAAGCGTTGGCGCTAGGTCAGCTAAAATGCCGCCTTCGCGTAATTCCACGTCTTTTTTCGTTACGATAATTGGCACTGGATTGGTTGTATGAGCTGTCATTGGATTACCTTCGAGGTCACGGACTTCGTCGGAGTTACCATGGTCAGCTGTGATGATGGCGACGCCATCTTTTTCGAGGATTTTATCCACGACTTCACCTAAACATTCGTCCACTGCTTCAATTGCTTTGACGGTTGGTTCTAATTTACCAGAGTGTCCAACCATGTCAGGGTTGGCAAAGTTTAAGATGATCGCATCAATCGTATCGGTATCGAGTTTTTCGATTAAAGCGTCTTTCACTTCATAGGCCGACATTTCTGGTTTCAAGTCATAAGTTGCGACTTTTGGTGATGGGATGAGAATACGCTCTTCCCCATCAAATTCAGAATGACGTCCACCGGACATGAAGAATGTGACATGCGGGAATTTTTCTGTTTCAGCGATACGCAATTGCGTTTTGCCTGCGTCAGATAAAACTTCACCGATCGTATTCTTCAAGTCTTCTTTCTTGAATGCGATTTGAGAAATAACGGTATCACTGTATTCAGTGAATGAGACAAAATTCAATCCAGCTAGCGCTTCACCACGATCGAAATCTTGGAATCCTGGGTTAGAAAGCGCTGTGGCCATTTGAATGGCACGGTCTGGACGGAAGTTGAAGAAGATGACAGAATCATTGTCATTAATCGTTGCGACCGGTTCGCCGTCTTTTTCAACGACAAATGGTACCACGAATTCATCATAAACTTCATCGTCATAAGACGCTTGAATACCCGCTTCTGCGGATTCAAAGCCGATTCCTTCACCGTGGACCATCGCGTCATAAGCGACTTTTTCACGATCCCAACGTTTGTCACGGTCCATCGCATAATAGCGACCGGCAATCGTTGCGAATTCTCCGACACCTAATTCTTCAAATTTCTCTTCCGCTTGACGGACATAGTCAATCCCTGTTGAAGGACCCACGTCACGACCATCGAGGAATCCATGAATGTAGACTTTTTCAAGGCCATGTTTTTTCGCTAATTCAACTAAGGCATACATATGATTGATGTGTGAGTGAACACCACCATCAGATAATAAGCCCATTAAATGTAGAGCAGTGCCTTTTTCTTTGGCATCTTTGACGGCTTGAACGAGTTCAGGAATTTCAAAGAAATCGCCGTCTTCGATGGATTTATTAATGCGTGTTAATGATTGATATACAATGCGTCCCGCACCAATATTCATATGACCGACTTCAGAATTCCCCATTTGTCCTTCAGGTAAGCCGACATTTAAGCCATCTGCGCGTAATTGTTGATGTGGAAATTCATTCCAATAACGATCGAAATTTGGTTTGTTTGCTGCTTTGACTGCGTTACCTTTCGCTTCTTCTCGAATAGCAAAGCCATCAAGAATAATTAATGCATAAGGTTTTTTTGTCATTATTTTACCGCCTCCAATAATGCTAAGAATGACTCTTCTTCTAAACTTGCGCCACCAACTAAGGCACCGTCAATATGTTCTTGTTCCATGTATTCCGCAATATTTTCAGGTTTTACTGACCCACCATATTGAATACGCACTTTTTCAGCGATTTCTGGTGATGTCACCTCTGCGATCGCTTGACGCACGACACCACATGTTTCATTGGCATCTTCTGCAGAGGATGATTTACCTGTTCCGATTGCCCAAATTGGTTCATAAGCAATCACTAATTGTGAAATTTGGTCTTCAGATAAGCCTTCTAGGGCTGCTTTCACTTGACCAGAGACGAAGTCATTCGTTTCACCTGCTTCGCGTTGTTCAAGTGTTTCCCCACAACAAATAATTGGCAGTAAATTGTTGTTGAAGATTGCTTTTGCTTTGGCATTGATGTCTTCATCGGTTTCGTGGAAATACTCACGACGTTCTGAATGCCCGATGATAACATAGTCGATGCCTAAGTCTGCGAGTGCTTTCGGTGATGTTTCACCTGTATAAGCCCCAGCATCTTCACTGTAGCTATTTTGTGCAGCGAGTTGTAATTCTGTACCTTCTGCTGCTTCTTTCATTGCTTGTAAGAATAAAGCAGGTGCACCGATGACAGTGTCTACTTTATCATTTGATGGAATACTGTTTTTGACATTATCCACAAAAGCTACCGCTTCTTTGTGGTTTTTATTCATTTTCCAGTTTCCAGCAATAATTGGTTTACGTGACATCAATTATCACTTCCTTTCATCTAAGTGAAATTATTTATCTGCAATCGCTTCGATACCTGGTAATTCTTTACCTTCGAGGTATTGTAATGAAGCACCGCCACCTGTTGAGATATGCGTGAATTTGTCTTCATATCCTAATTGGGCAACAGCTGCTGCAGAGTCTCCTCCACCGACGATTGTGTTCGCGTCATCTAATTCAGCGATCGCTTCACACACACCGATGGTACCTTGAGCGAATGGTTCTAATTCGAATACGCCCATTGGCCCATTCCAGACAACTGTTTTCGCGTCTTGGAGTACTTCTTTGAATTGTTCTACTGATTTCGGACCGCAGTCTAAACCTTCCCAATCAGCAGGAATTTCATCAACTGGAACAACTTTCGTATTTGCGTCAGCTGAGAAATCGTCTGCGATAACGATATCGACTGGCAAGACTAATTTATCCCCTGCTTTTTCGATGATTTCTTTAGCGACTGGAATACGGTCTTCTTCCATTAATGATTGACCGACTTCTTTGCCTTGTGCTTTAAGGAAAGTATAAGCCATCCCGCCGCCGATAATGATTTTATCTGCTTTGTCGAGTAAATTCGTGATGACATTGATTTTGTCTGAGACTTTCGCTCCACCAAGAATCGCAACAAATGGACGTTCTGGATTATCAACCGCACCACCGATATATTTCAATTCTTTCTCGATGAGGAAGCCGACACCTGAATCTAAGTGAGACGCGATTCCCACATTCGATGCATGCGCACGGTGAGCTGTACCGAAAGCATCATTGACGAAGACATCACCTAATGACGCCCAATATTTACCTAATTCAGGGTCATTTCCAGATTCTTTTTTGCCGTCAAGATCTTCATAACGTGTATTTTGAACGAGTAACACGTCGCCCGCTTCTAATTCATCAACCATTTTCTCTAATTCTTCACCGCGAGTTTCAGGTGAGAATTGAACGTCTTTGCCTAATAATTCGCCTAAACGTTCTGCGACGGGTTTTAAATCATTTTTAGCTTTGTCTTCTTCAGATTTAATTTTTCCTAAGTGAGAGAATAAGACAATTTTTGCGTTTTGGTCGATTAAATATTTAATTGTATCCAATGCTTGGACAATACGATTGTCGTCAGTGATTTTACCATCTTGGAATGGCACGTTGAAGTCCACACGGACAAGTACCGTCTTATCTTGGACATTTAAGTCTTTAATTGTTTTTTTAGCCATTATATTACCTCCAAATTCTTAAAAAAAGCGGGGAAGCGAATAAGCTTCCCCGCTCCTTGGATCTATTGGTTCGTGTCTTATTTAATTAAGCTTGCAAAGTGTTCTAAAGTTGACACCATGTTCGCTGTGAAACCATACTCATTATCATACCAAGCGTTAACTTGAACGATTTGGTCTTCACCTTCACCCATAACTTTTGTTAATGTTGCATCATAAACTGATCCAGCTGGGTAACCAATAATGTCTCCAGAAACAATTTCGTCTGTTTCATAAACAAATGCGTCAGAAGCATATTTTTTAACTGCTTCGTTTACTTCTTCTTCATTTGCTACTTCTTTACTTAATACAGCGTAAAGTTGTGTTAATGAACCAGTGATTGTTGGAACACGTAATGCTGCTCCATCAATTTTCCCGTCTAATTCAGGAATAACTTTACCGATTGCTTTTGCAGCACCTGTTGAAGCAGGGATAATGTTAGCTGCAGCACGGTTTTTACGTCCACCTGGCGCATCTTGTAATTTTTGAGTTGCTGTATAAGCATGAACAGTTGTCATAACTGCTGACTCGATACCGAACTCTTGGTGTAATGCGTTAACCATTGGTGCTAAACAGTTTGTTGTACATGATGCTGCTGAAACGATTTTGTCGTCTGCAGTGATAATGTCGTGGTTTACACCGTAAACAACTGTTTTCACGTCACCTGAAGCTGGTGCTGAGATTAATACATATTTTGCACCTGCATCAATGTGAGCTTGTGCAGCGTCTTTAGATGTATAGAAACCTGTACATTCTAAAACGATATCAACACCTAAGTCAGCCCATGGTAAATCTGCTGCATCTTTTTCTTCATAAGATTTGATTGTTTTACCATCAACAACTAAGTCGTCGTTTTTAACTTCAACTGACCAAGGGAAACGTCCTTGTGCTGTGTCATATTTTAATAAATATGCTAAATCATCATTGTCTGTTAAGTCGTTAATCGCTACAACTTCTAAATCTGTATCAATTTCCATGATACGACGTAAAGCTAGACGACCAATACGTCCAAAACCATTAATTGCTACTTTTACTGCCATAAAGTAAATTCCTCCTAAGGATAATTTTTATTTTAATGAGCAAGCTCATTTAAAACCTGATTAGCCAGAGCCTCATCACATACTAACCAACCATGATTGGTGGTTAATTTATGGTATGCAATGCATGCCTCTGATTTACTAGCGCCACTAATAACTGTGATCACCAGTGGTATCCGCTCGAGATCTTCGAGTTGAATACCGATGCGTGGATATCTTAAAACATCCTTGCCATTTTCGTCAAAGAAAATACCGAACGCTTCTCCTACTGCATGTTGATCGACTAAAGTCTCGACCTGTGCAGGCGTCACATCGCGACGCTGAGCCATGACATCCGCATTCCCAATACTCAGCAATAAGCAATCGGCCCGTTTACTCGTTTCGATCGCATGTTGAATGCTGGGTTGTTTGAGAAATAATTGGTATGTCTGTTCGTCAATATTTTCTGGGATAAATAGCGGTAAATATTGTGACCCGGTATTTTCTGCCATCACGCCACCGACTGTATTGGATTGAATACCAATCGTGGC
Source organism: Aerococcaceae bacterium (assembly GCA_043424535.1). Taxonomy (GTDB): domain Bacteria; phylum Bacillota; class Bacilli; order Lactobacillales; family Aerococcaceae; genus DSM-111022. Next base: position 913 of record JBHWOV010000100.1, on the reverse strand, counting down.
ATTTAAGCCACCACGCGTTGGAACAAATAATAATTCCCGATTCTGTGCCAAGTCTTCAGTAAAATACTTACCGACTTGGGCAAGGGTCGTTCCACTCGTTACAGCGATGATATTTTGGCCGTTTGACAATTGAGAATCTAAGATGCTCTGCACCGCTAAACTCAATCGCTCAAATACGTTTTCGTCACGTTCGCTATCCCCTGGTACTATTATACAATAATCGACGCCTAAATGCTCGCTTAATCGCTTCTCTTTTTCTTCAAAAGGATTATCTGAAGAATTGAGTCGCCACTGATTCAATAAATCAGCAACTTCTCTACCAGATTCGGTAATCGAAACGCCTTGAGACGAGACCTGAATTAATTCCTGCTCTCGCAAAATGTCAATCATTGACCGCGCCGCTCGTTCGGTAATGCCTAGCTGATTCGCTAAGGACTTCCTCCCGATCGGACTCTGGAGCAATAAGACATTCAATACATCTAAACGTGATTTAAATAGTTCTTCAAATTCAGGGACTATAGAATTCATGGCACGAAATAGTTTGTCCATTTATTTCGCCCCTCTCGATGGTCAATTATCGTCCAGCAAGAAAATTTGTTGCTAAACGTGTTAAACCATGATTAAAGAATAGCATGGATAAATTCGCAAGTCAACCAATTGGCCTTATTTTGTCACCGGCTGGTTGATTTTGGTCCAACAAGGGGTGAGAAGGAGTTGGGGATGGGGATGCATAATCATATAGAAGAGATGGGAAGATACATAATGGTGAGTATTTATTGTAGATCACATAAGGAAGTTTTAGGAAAAGGTGTGGAAAGAGGAATGGATACTTATATAGAAGACTTGGTGAATTAGAGAGTGGATGATAGGTCCTGTTTTTATATATTCGTCTAAATAATGACAATGCAAGTTG
>JBHWOV010000099.1:0-25608 GCA_043424535.1 Aerococcaceae bacterium | reverse complement strand
CGTGTATTATTTAAGTTTTTTAATCTGTATTAGATTAAACATTTATTAGAAAAAATAATTAATCTCATTATACTGATTTCTTAATCAAAATACAAACTCGAATGAGAGAGTATGCGCTATTTTTACATGTAGATTTTCCTTATGATTGATTTTTGTTATAATAGTAAATACACAAAGATAAATGAAGAGGTGCCATTATGTTCACTATGAAGAAAGCACATCAAAGACAATTGGATATTATTGAACTTCTCTATCATAATCAAGGATGGCATCATTTCAATGATATTGCTAAGGAAGTGAATGCATCAGTTTATAGCATTAGAGACGATTTAGCAACTATTGGGTCAACATTCCAAGATTATGTCTCGCTTTCTGAAAATAAACAAACAGTTCATGCCGATTTCCGATCAGATGTCAATATAGACACTTTTCGTCGCCATTATTTACAAGAAACTGTCTCATTGCAATTTTTAGAAACACTTTTTTTAAATCCTTATTTAGAATTAGAAGAAATTGCAGAAATAATCTTGACGAGTCGTTCGACAGTTTATCGCTTTATTCCTGAACTTAATGAACGTTTATCAAAAAAATTCGACTTAAATTTAACAACAAAACCTTTAAAAATAACGGGTGACGAAAGAGATATTCGAGATTTTTTTACTGTTTTTTTCAATATGTGTTATCACCCATTAGAATGGCCTTTTGAAAATATTGATAAAACAATCGTTGATAACACCATACAGTTAATTGCTGACATCTTACAATTATCAATCAGTCCCTCACAACATCGACAATTAACTTTAATGACAGCGATTGGTATTGTTAGAAATAAAAAACACTGCCATTTATCTCAACAATATCTAACAAAAGGTATTGCTACATTCATTGCACGAATTAAACCGTACTTTTCTGCCAATAATAATCCATCATTCACTTCAATGTTTAATCAACCGATAGATTCTACCATTTTATATGATGTATTCTATCCTGTTTTTTTATTCGGTACCCAAGATTCCCCGAATATCCCTACAAAAGATACTCTATCATCGGATCATTTGTTAGCGTTAAGTGAATCAATGGAATTAACAATGACTCATGCAAATGCAAAAAAATTAGCAACTGGATTAAATACTATTATTTATCATGATTCATTAGCTTTAATCTATCATCCTTCAAAAGACACTAGAGCTAAAGATTTTAATAAAATAATGATGAAGAAACAGCCAGAATTATTTGATAAGCTGTCACTTTTCTTTATGGATATTGCTACATCTAAAGGGCAAGCATTTTCAGAAGAGACAATTAATCAACTTATCTTTTATACATTCACCCATTGGAATAATTTAATTCAACAATTGCAAAATGATGCGCCTCCCGTTCCTATATTAGTGATCAGTGATATTAGTAATGAACATGCTCAATTTATCGCCGAAGACTTGAAGCATTATTTTAAAGAAACGATTGATATTTCAATATCTGATAAAGGAACCTATCAGGATGCTCTTTCATTGGCTCCCAATATCATTATTTCAACCTTTGATATTGAACCCATCACAGGCACTTTTATCATCAATGCTGATCCATTTCCTAATGAATCAACTTATGCTCAAATTCAACAGGCGTTGAATGATATTCAAGCACTAAATTAAAGAGCCCAAAATACATTCTTTATTCCAAAATCTAAAATAGACTTCAAACAATAACACCCTAAACACTCGCATAAGCGAATATTTAGGGTGTTTTATCATTTTAAGAAATTTTGCCATAGCGAATCCAATTATTGCCGAATTTGGCCATTTCCTTGAACAGTGTATTTGTAACTTGTTAGTGCTTCAACTCCCATTGGACCTCTCGCATGAAGTTTCTGAGTACTAATTCCCATTTCGCCACCGAAACCAAATTTTTCACCATCGGTAAAGCGTGTTGAAGCATTCACATATACAACAGCCGAATCAATATCATTTAAAAAGTTTTGAGCAATTGAATAATCTTCAGTGATGATAGCATCCGAATGATGCGTAGAATAATGATTAATATGCTCAACTGCCATATCATAATTATCAACAATACGAACAGCAATGATATCTGCTAAAAATTCCGTAGCATAATCTTCTTCAGTTACTAGGACTGCTCCTTCAATCATCTCACTCACTTGTTCATCACCGCGAATTTCAACGCCATATTCTATTAATGGTGATAATATTGATGGCAATTGAGATAATAAACTACGATCAATAAGAACTGTTTCTAATGCATTACAAACTGAATTTCTTTGTGTTTTTCCATTGTTAAGAATCGCGGTCGCTTTATCCAAATTTGCCTTCTCATGAATATATAGATGCGTGTTTCCCGCGCCCGTTTCAATAACTGGCACTGTTGCCTGAGTCACCACACGTTGAATTAGTCCTTTACCACCGCGTGGGATAAGACAATCAACATATTCATTCAAGCGCATCAACTGTCCCGCGATTTCATAAGAAGGATTTGTAATTAACTGTACGCTGTGAGGATTCAAATTAAACGACTTTAAAACATCTTGAACAATTTGAACGAGCATTTTATTACTCTCCATAGCGCTGCGGCTTCCACGTAATATCACTGCATTTCCAGCTTTGAGACAAAGTGCACTCGCATCAATGGTAACATTTGGTCGTGATTCATAAATAATACCAATCACACCTAATGGCACTCGCCGCTTAGTGATACGTAAATTATCTTCTGTAATCCATTCTTGATCCACTTGATTTAAAGGATCAGCTAAATTAGCAATCTTTCGAATACCTTCCGCCATCCCCTTCACTCGGTCCGTATTTAAAGTCAGACGCTCTTGTAGCGGTAGTGCCATGTCTGACTCTTGAGCTTGTTTAAGATCTTTTTGATTTGCTTCTAAAATATCCGACTCATTATTCAAAAGTGCTTCAGCAATTTTTAAGAGTACCTCATTTTTTAATTGCGATGGTAATTGCGCCATTTCTTTTGCTGCTTCTTTAGCTTGTTTACCTAATTGAATTAATTCTGGTTCAAATTGTGTCACGATGATTTCCCCCTTCTTTCAACTACTTGACTAAATAATGTTCCAACATCATTTCCCATAAGTATTTTAAAAATCACTAAAGGATCCTCACTATCAGCGATAATCATGCTAGCATTATTTTTAAGCATTCTATCGGCGGCATTGATTTTGGTAGACATACCACCTGTCGCAAACTCAGAACCTTTACCTGTTGCCATCGCACGAATATCATCAGTAATTTCTGAAATATGTGAGAGACGTTTAGCATTAGGATTGTCTTTGGGATTCTTATCGTATAAACCATCTACATCACTTAAAATAATTAATAAATCGGCATTAATATTTTCTGCTACAATTGCTGCAAGCGTGTCATTTTCACCGAATTTTGTGACATGCTCTAATTCTTCAATTGAGATTGAATCATTCTCATTCATGATGGGAATCACACCACGTGCTAACAAATTAAAAATTGTATTTTTGACATTCTCATAAGATTTAGAAAAATCAAACACATCTTTTGTTAATAAAATTTGTGCCACATTGCGATTATAATAATTAAAAAAACGACTATAATGTCCCATTAGCGCACTTTGGCCAATTGCGGCTAATGCTTGTTGTTCATGAATATCAGTCGGATATTCATGAATATCCATAATACTTGCACCAACACCGACCGCGCCTGAACTAACAATACTAACTTGATAACCTTCTTGCACTAAACTACTGCATACAAAGGCCAATCGATCAAGTTTTTTAAAATCTACCTGATCTACATCCTTCATTATTGAATTAGTGCCTATCTTTATAACAAGACGTTTCCATTCATTATGTGATTTTAATTCCATATTCACCCATCCATATTAGCAATTATCCATTATTTGCGATTATTTGTTCCACTAATTTATTATACTGCATTGCTTCACGTAATTCTTTCGAATCAATGCCTAGTTCTTCTAATAATTGATAAGAAAATTCCAACGCTGTGGCTGCGCCACGACTAGTGATTACTTCCCCATCGACTACTACTAATGCGTCTCTGTGATGAGTTTTACCATCAATTTCTGCTTCAAAGCCTGGTGCATTGGTATAAGCTTTCTCTTTAAGTAATCCTGCTTCACTTAATACGATAGGTCCTGCACAAATTGCTGCCGTTTTCTTTCCAAGCTGATCCGCTTCTCTTAAAATTTGAATGACCCTCTCATCATCTCTTAAATTAGTAGCTCCGGGCAAACCTCCTGGGATTACAATCAAATCATAAATAGAAAAATCAGTATCTGTGATCACCTTATCGGCTTTTACAGTAATTTGGTGAGAACCGGTGACTTCTTCTGAAAATCCAATCATATCTACATGCAACTCTGCACGACGAAATACATCGACAGGAGTCAAAGCTTCAATTTCTTCAAATCCAGGAGCTAATAAGACAGCTATCTTCTTCATAATATCTCCTCTTTCTTCTCTTTGTGTTATTCTAACATATTCTATATAGCATTGATAATACTTATAATCTTTTGATTCTTTAAAGAATATATGTCGACCATTTTATAAAATGATATTCGATATGAACTAAAAAATTATTCATAAAGCTTCCTAATTTGCATTATTAATCATTAGTTGTATAATAAATACATGGAGTTTACAAATGCAAACTAGAAAGGATTGTAAATATGACAGATAAACAAGAACATATGGTTCATCACGACCATTCGCATCATCCAGAGCATGGAGAACACAATCATACAGACCATGCTCATTCTGATCATGCACATCATCATGGAAATTTTAAAGAGATTTTCTTTAAATCGCTTCCGATTGGAATTTTAATTATGTTGCTATCGCCTTTTATGGGACTAACAGATGTAGGCCTCATACATTTCCCTTATTCTGATATTCTCGTAGCACTATTATCTACTTGGCTACTATTTTATGGCGGAAAACCCTTCTTTCAAGGAGCAGTGCAAGAAGTTAAACAAAAAGAACCTGGTATGATGGCGCTCGTTTCCTTAGGGATTAGTGTCTCTTATCTTTACAGTATCTATGCGGTCATCGTCCGCTATACTAGTGGCAATCATCTCATGGACTTTTTCTTTGAATTTGCCTCTTTAATTTTAATCATGTTATTAGGGCATTGGTTAGAAATGAAAGCACTTGGAAATGCTAGTGACGCTAGAGCATCTTTAGCAGAACTCTTACCTAAAGAAGCTACTTTAATTGATGATCATAATCAAACTACACAAATACCTATCACAGAATTACAAGTCGGAGATACAGTACGTGTCCAAGCCGGCGAAAATATTCCAGCAGATGGAAAAATTATTAAAGGTGAATCTAGAATCAATGAAGCTTTACTGACTGGTGAATCTAAACCTATATTAAAAAAAGCATCAGATACTGTAATTGGTGGTTCAACAAATGGTGACGGACAATTAATTGTTCAAGTCGAACAAATTGGTGAAGAATCTTTTATTCAACAAATTCAAGATTTAGTCACCCAAGCACAAGGAGAACCTTCACGTGCTGAAGATTTAGCCAATAAGATTGCTTCGATGCTATTTTATATCGCTGTATTTGCTGCATTGTTTGCCTTTATTTTTTGGTTTATTCAAGAAGACCTTGAAACAGCAATAACTTATATGGTGACCACACTCGTCATTGCTTGTCCACATGCATTGGGTCTAGCAATTCCATTAGTAGTATCCCGTTCAACAAGTATCGGAGCGAATCGAGGACTATTAATTAAAGACAGAAATGTTTATGAATTAACCACTAAAGCTGATTACATGATTTTAGATAAAACGGGAACGTTAACTACTGGTGAATTTAAAGTATTAGATATTCAGGTCTTTTCTGACTCAATGTCAAATAATGAATTTATTTCATTGTTGGCTGGGATTGAATCTGGATCTAGTCATCCAATCGCTCAATCAATTATCGACTATGCGCAAAATGAAGATATCCAAGCTGCCACATTTGAGAATATTCAAACCATTTCAGGTGCCGGAATAAAAGGAGATCACAAAGGTAAAGAATATCGTTTGATTAGTCAAAAAGCTTGGGGACAAGATATAAATATTGTTACTCCAGCTGGAGCGACACTTTCTCTTCTTATTTTAGATAATGAAGTACTAGGAAGTGTAGCCCTAGGCGATCAATTAAAATCTTCAAGTGAAAAATTAATTTCAGTATTAAAAGAAAATCAAATTATACCTATTATGGCGACTGGTGATAATGAGTCGGCAGCCCAAGAAGTTGCCCAACAATTAGGGATTGATTATCACTCAAATATGACACCTCAAGCAAAATATGATTTAGTGAAATCTTATCAAGACAAAGATAATACTGTGATTATGGTTGGTGATGGTATCAATGATGCACCTTCCTTAGCTTTAGCAGATGTTGGCGTTGCAATTGGTGCCGGAACACAAGTGGCAATCGATTCAGCAGAAGTTATTCTGACACAATCTGATCCTGGAGACATCATTGATTTTATTGAATTATCAATAAAAACGCATCGCAAAATGAATCAAAATCTGGCATGGGGAGCAGGATACAATTTCATTGCAATACCACTTGCTGCAGGAATATTAGCACCTATTGGTATTTCATTAACGCCATCAATGGGAGCCATTCTCATGTCTGTCTCAACCATCATTGTTGCATTCAATGCCTTGACTTTAAAATTAGAATAAAATAAACAACAAAAATAAGCCTTCAATGAATTGAAGGCTTATTTTTTTAGCTATATATTAATGCTCTCTCATTGTTGGGAATAACAAGACATCACGGATAGACTGGGCATCCGTTAATAGCATCACCAAACGGTCGATTCCGATACCTAAACCACCTGTTGGAGGCATACCATATTCTAGTGATTCTAAGAAATCTTCATCAACTGGATGAGCTTCATCATTACCGGCATCTTTTTCTGCCATCTGTGCTTCAAAACGTTCACGTTGGTCAATTGGATCAGTCAATTCAGTAAAGGCATTTCCATATTCATTGCCACAAATAAATAATTCAAAGCGATCTGTAAATCGAGGATCTTGTTCATTTTTTCGCGCTAATGGAGAAATTTCCACAGGATGTCCATAAACAAAGGTCGGTTGGACAATCTCATCTTCACATTTTTCTTCAAAGAAATTATTAATAATATGTCCTACCGATTGATCATGGTCTTGTACCGATACATGATGTTCTTTGGCAAGTTCTTTCGCCTCTTCAAATGTCATTTCTTCCCAGAAGTCGACACCTGTTTTTTCTTTAATAAGATCAACCATGTGCACACGACTCCAAGGACTATCAAGATCGATATCCTGACCATCATAAGTGATTTGTCCAGTGCCCAATACGCGATTAGCTACTGTGCGGATAAGATTTTCTGTTAAATCCATCACATCTGTATAGACTGAATATGCAGTATAAATTTCGATCATCGTAAATTCAGGATTATGTGTGGTATCGATACCTTCATTTCTGAATACACGACCAATCTCATAAACTCGATCAAAACCACCTACAACTAGTCGTTTTAAGTGCAATTCCAGCGCAATGCGTAAATATAAATCAATATCCAATGCATTATGATGTGTGATAAACGGACGTGCATTTGCACCTCCTGCTAAATTATGAAGCACTGGAGTTTCTACTTCCATATAGCCTTGCTCATCGAGATAGCGTCTTATCTCGGTTATGATGCGTGAACGTTTTTGGAAACGATCGCGACTTTCATCATTACTGATAAGATCAAGATAGCGTTGGCGGTAAATCTGCTCGATATTCGTTAAACCATGAAATTTATCTGGTAATGGACGAAGTGCTTTTGTCAATGGTTTGAAACTTTCAGCGCGTACTGTAAGCTCTCCAGTATTTGTTTTGAATAAATAACCAGAGATACCGATAATATCTCCCAAATCCGCTTGATCATACCAATGATAATTTTCTTCGCCAATCATATCCATTCGAACATATATTTGAATGCGCCCTTGAACATCTTGGATATGACCAAAGCCAGCTTTTCCTTTTCCACGTTTAGAGACTAAACGTCCTGCGATTGATACTCGTATTGGTTCATCTTCAGCTAACTGTTCTTTTGTAAGATGGTCATACGCATTTAAAATATCCTGCGATTCATGGGTTCTCTCAAATCCTGCATCAAATGGTTGAACAGTATCATCTTCAAACATTTCAGCCATTTTTTCTCGTCGAACTTGTAATTGATCATTCAATTCTTCGATATTTTGTTGATTGTCTGTCATTTTTTTCCTCCTGTCATTCCTTCTACTTGATTTAATCATATTTAATGATAGAACTCAATATTCTTTTCCCGATTTACCTTATGATTGTTTATTATCTAAAACCTTTTGTAGCTGTGCTTCAGAAAACTGATAAGCTGAATTACAATAATGGCAAACTATCTCCGCCCCATGATCTTCTTCAATTAAAAGCTGAAGATCGTCTGTAGATAAACGTGATAATTGTTCTGCAAAGTGTTCATGACTACAATGGCAATGAAATTGAACTGGATATTGATCGAGAATCGTATAATTGGCTTTACCAACAAGTGTTGCTAAGAGCTCTTCTACTGTCATACCTTTATCAATTAAATCAGAAAATCGTCCAAGTTTGGCTAATTGTTCTTCTAATGCCTGAATAACTTCTTCACTAGCATCCGGTAATACTTGAATCATAAAGCCGCCTGCTGCCTTAACAGATTCATCTGTATCAACCAATACGCTTACGCCAATTGCAGATGGTGTTTGTTCAGAAACAGCCATATAGTAGGTAAAGTCCTCTCCTAATTCACCGCTAATCAATTCTACTTGACCCGCAAATGGTTCACCATCTTGCATATGTTTACGGACTGTTAGTGTTCCAGGTAAACCAACTGCTCCTTTTACATCTAATTTACCGGCTTCATTTAAATCAAGTGCCACCTTCGGATTAGAAACAAATCCTCTAATATCTCCGTTCGGTGCACCATCTGCTCTGATAGTTCCTACTGGTCCTGTCCCTTTAATCTCGACAGAGAGTGTATCCTTGCCTTTTAAATTACCAGCTAATAATGCTGTCGCAATTAATGTTCTTCCCAAAACAGCGGTCGCTGTATGCCAACTTTGGTGCCGACTTCTTGCTTCATTAACAGAATTTGTTGCGTTGACTACAAAGACACGCACTTGATTATCATATGCTAAAGCCTTTATTAATGAGTCAGTCATCTCTATCCCCTCCTTAATCAACCATATGAAAAGCCCGTAGCGAAATCGCTAGCGGGCTTTGTGTAAATCATTTTAATCCTCTAGATGATCACGGTCTTGTTGAATATGTGCATTACGCTGATTCTCTCGAGAAACGTCATCATTATCTTCATTACCGGTATATTCCTCATTCTGATGGTAATGTGCTTCTTCTTCATCTGCTGCCTTTTCTTTTGCTTCTTCAAAGCTATCTGGTTCTACATCTTCTTCATAGCCAGATAAACGTTCTGCAGGCATTTCTCCTGTTTCAAATAATGATTTAATTTCACGTGCATCTAAAGTTTCTACTTCAAGTAACTTCTCAGCGATAGTATTCAATTGTTCGCGATGTTCATTTAAAATACGATGCGCTTCTTCCATCGCTTGATTCATCATGCGACGAACTTCCGAATCAATTCCCGCTGCTGTTTCTTCAGAATAATCTGAACCATTACCTGATCCATATTGACGACCCGCGAATGGCTGACCACTGTTGCCATATTGAATGGTTCCAAGTTTATCAGACATTCCATATTGAGTGATCATCGCACGAATAATACGCGTTGCTTGCTCAAAGTCATTACTTGCGCCCGTTGATTGACTATTAAAGACAATCTCTTCAGCAGCACGTCCACCTAAAAGACCGATAACTTGTTCAAAGAGCTCCTTCTCTGTAACAATAAATTGATCTTCTTTCGGTAGCATAATGGCATATCCTCCAGCACGCCCACGAGGTACGATAGTAACTTTATGTACAGTTCGCGCTTCATCAAGAACCATACCAATAACAGTATGCCCAGCCTCATGATAAGCTACAGTTTTACGCTGTTTCTCTGACATTTGCGAATCAGTTTTCGCAGGACCAGCAATCACGCGATCGTGAGCTTCGTCCACATCGGCAGAAGTAATCTCATTACGATCAAAACGAGCAGCAACTAGAGCAGCTTCATTTAATAAGTTTTCTAAATCTGCACCAGAAAATCCAGGTGTTTGTTGCGCAATAACTTTTAAATTAACATCATTAGCTAATTTCTTATTACGAGCATGAACCTTCAGGATTGCTTCGCGCCCTTTAACATCCGGATTACCGACAAGGATTTGACGGTCAAAACGGCCGGGTCTCAGTAAAGCCGGGTCAAGTACATCGGCACGGTTCGTTGCCGCAATAACAATGACACCTTCATTTCCTTCGAATCCATCCATCTCAACTAATAATTGATTCAGTGTTTGTTCACGTTCATCATGGCCGCCACCCATTCCAGCTCCACGTTGACGCCCAACAGCATCAATCTCATCAATAAAGATGATTGCAGGTGCATTTTTCTTAGCCTGTTCGAATAAATCACGAACACGACTCGCTCCGACACCAACAAACATCTCAACGAATTCAGAACCTGAAATACTATAGAAAGGAACACCCGCTTCACCCGCTACTGCTTTTGCAAGTAATGTTTTACCAGTACCCGGAGGCCCTTCTAGTAAAACACCCGCTGGAATACGAGCACCTAATGCTGTAAACTTAGACGGATCTTTTAAAAACTCAACAACTTCAACGAGTTCTTGTTTTTCTTCTTCAGCACCAGCCACATCGCTAAATCTGACTTTTACTTTTTGTTTGGAAACATCTTTAGATTTTGATTTCCCGAAATTCATCATGTTGCTTCCGCCACCGCCACCTTGCCTTATCATTGCAAAGATAAGATAAAATGTTGGTACGAGCAATAACAGAAACGGAATCATACTTAGCCAAGCACCTGTGCTTGATTCAGGAATCGTTTTAACTTCTGTGCCTTCGGCTAGAGCCAAATCGGTAATCATCTTCAGTGTCGAATCGTTTCCTAAAACTTTTGTTTCAAACATTTGCGTAGTGCCCGATGTTTCAAACACACTTAGGAAATCATCTGTCTCTTCAACTTCTTGTTCTTTCTCAAAGGTACCTCGAACATTATATGCCCCAGCACCTATTTGAATTTCTAAATCTTTCACATTTCCAGCTTCAAGTTCATCGATAAATTCTGTTGATGAAATTTCACTTACTTGGCCACGTTGAGCCATATTGCCTGTGAAGAGCTGGAGCCCTCCAATAATCGCAAGAAAAATAAGAATATACATTATTGATCCACGAAAGAAGTTAGGGCTTTGATTGCGGTTATTCATCCAGTCATTGCCTCCTAATTATTTTCAAGTATTTTAAGAGTATAGCATAGCTATAATCGTTATGCGAATTTTTACTATTCATAAACTGATGACTTTAATACACCAATATACGGAAGATTGCGATATTTTTGTTTAAAGTCCAAGCCATAGCCAACAACAAATTCATTTGGTATCTCAATACCAACATAATCTGCTTCGATATCTTTAACAATACGGCGTTCAGGTTTATCTAATAGAGTTGCAATTTTGATAGATTCTGCTTGTCGATATTTGAATAAATCTACTAAATGTTTTAATGTTCGACCTGTATCAATAATGTCTTCTACTATTAAAAGATGTTTTCCACGTACATTTGTATCAAGGTCTTTGGTAATTTTTACTTCACCTGTCGATTCAGTTCCATCTCCATAGCTAGAAACGTCCATAAAATCAATATCCATATACAAATCAATTTCACGAATAATATCTGACATGAATATGGCTGCTCCACGCAAAATACCTATCACTACTATTTCTTTGTCACCATAATCTGCTGTTATTTGTTTACCTAATCTTTGTGCCGCTTCTTGAATTTCTTCTCTTGTAACTAATACACGCTCAATATCTTGATGTACCATAATAGTCTCACTTTCTTATTATTCTCATTCTGTATTAACTTTTATATTAACATAATTTCAAAAATAAACGTTAATTAATTGTATAAAGAAATATATATTTAGAATTTTTCGTTGGTTCTACTAATGGATGATGTGATATAACTTCTGGTAACAACGCTATGATTTCATCATTATTTGAAGTTACTAGCCATCGCTGTTCACGTTCTCGTTGGGGAATTTTGTTATCAATCATAATACGTGCAATTTTTTTGTGAAAAACTTTTTCCTCTGTGCCAAGACGAATTCGATCGCCATCCTTGCGGTGGCGAATAATAAATGGCAATTCATTAGTCAAATCCATACCAAGCCCAAATGATGCTTGCGCTTGTGATAGTAATGCTGACGTAACATGATGTGCATGAAAGATTGCCACGCGTTCATTCTCACTTAAAGCATACCACTTATTTACTTCGGTCAGCTGTATTTCATTATCTTTTTCTTCATTTAATACATCATTAGCCATTTTAGTTATATACAAATAATTATATTCACGTTGAGCTCGATATCCATTACCTAAATCCAGCGAAGCATGTGGTGCTGCTTGTTGTTCTAAAAGATATATTAATTGGTCGATAAGATCTCGATGATAGAAAGGAATCACATCTACTAATCTTTCTTCAAAAAATAATTGAACAAAAATTTTACGCATATTTGTCGATAATTTTAAATAATCATCAACTGATATAATCCATTCATATTTTTGAATATTCATCACAATCTTCGGTTCATAATATTGGAAATTTTCAAGATGCGCTTGATAGCTAATAGTTAAGTTTTGGCTCAAGTCTCCTAATGTTTCTTTGATACGTGGATTTTCTTCCTCTAACATGGGCAAGATATTCATTCTAATACGATTTCGCAAATACGTATCTTGATAATTAGTATAATCTTCAAAAAAGGGAATATCATATTTTTGTGCGTAATTATATAACTCAGATTTAGCAATTGTCAAAAAAGGCCGAATCAATTTTACCGCAATAATATCCTGTGATGAAGTATGTAGATATCTTGTGCTCTGCATAGTAATACCTTGTATCCCTTTTAGAGAGGTACCACGAATCATTCGCATAATCATCGTTTCCGCATTATCATCTTGATGATGACCCGTTAATAAAATGCGTGAATCAGTGGCTTGTAGCACATCTGCAAAAAAGGTATATCGTGCTTCTCTGGCAGCATTTTCCGAAACTTTATCTTGTTGTTTCCAATAACCTACAAAATAAGTCACTCCTAATGAATTTGCATATTGAATCATTGCCTCAGCTTCTTGTTCACTTTCATCTCGTAAGCGATGATTGAAATGAGCGAGAATGATTTTTTTATTAGAAATACCATTGTATTGACACAATCGATTCATAATATTCAGTAAGACCATTGAATCAACGCCACCTGAAACTCCGATAACTATTGATTCATAGTCCTTATTAAGTTCACTATTTAAAATTTCCTGTACATATTCTTCCAATTTATTCATTTTCTCACATCCACGAAAAACTCGCTAAAATTTACAAAATCTCGACGATTATCTAATAGAAAATCATCGAGATTAAATGGGTTGATGGATATATCTTTAACAATTAATTACGGCGTCCACCACGTCCGCCACGTTTACCTTCTGTATTACGACGTAATGAAGATAAATTGTCTTCACTATCTTTTAAGAAACGTGACATCATTTTATCAAAATCATCTGAATTACTTGATTCATTAGATTTCTTTGGTTGCTCTTTAAAATCCTGTTTCTTTGAGAATTTTTGTTTTGAAGGAGCTACTCCTTGTGTTTTAACTTCCGATTGTTCATTTGTTTGACGTAATGATAAATTTATTTTTCCATCATCAGTAATTTTAATTACTTTTACAGTAACTTGATCTCCTGGAGCTAAATAATCATTAATATCCTTTACAAATCCATCTGCAACTTCACTAATATGAATCATTCCAGATTGATTTTCTTCTAAATTTACGAAAGCTCCAAAATTTTTGACACTTGAAACAGTTCCTTCTATTTTCTGTCCAACTTCAATAGACATGTGTTGCTTAATCCTCCTTAGTGATTACTGAGAATCACTTTCTATATTAAAAATTATTTCTCCGGGTTTTGAATAATAATAGTCGCGCCGAGCAATTTGCGATAAATAATCTGGATCAGATAAAATCTTTTTCTGTTCCGTTAACTCTGCTAAACGCTCTTGAGCTTGCTGATAATCAGCTTTCGCAACCTCTACTTGTTGCTGATGACTATGATAGCGACGAAGTGTCGAATGAAACCCATAGGTAGCAAAACCTAATGCCACGACCAATATGATCATGATCACTTTAAAATGCCACTGCGTCGTCGACCTTTCGAAATGAGGCGACGATGATTTGACTTCATTTTGTTGACCTGTTTTTTCAGTTTGCTGTGTCGTTTGTCCCATTATCGTCCCTCCAGTTCCTATTTGAGTATATCAATTTATTCATGAAAATACCATCTTTAATTCCAATGTTTTAAAAGTTCGAATCTGAATCCTTCTCAGGAAGAATGGTCTCGATAACTTCATACATCTCTGCAGCATCTTCTTTTCGTGTTGAATCGTGCAATTCTCGGACTTCTACTTTGACTGTACGATTGCCATAACGAATCGTAATAATATCCCCTTCAGCTACTTTAGTACTTGATTTGGCGACTTGATCATTAACATCAATGCGGCCTTTATCGGCAACTTCTTTAGCAACTGTTCTTCGCTTAATAAGACGGGATACTTTTAAAAATTTATCTAAGCGCATCTTAATCTTCCTTTTCTTTTAATAATTGATAAGCATCTTCGGTTAACCGAATTAATGCTCCTAACCATTCGTATGATGCTTTTCGTGTGATGTCAAGCATCACTGTGAATTTGTCTTTTTTCTTCTGAACTTGAGCTTTTAAGGGGACATTTTGTAATATTTCGAAAATAAGTGGTCCATTTATTTTTTGAGATATTTCTTCATTAAAAACGATGATGATTTGATTATTTTTTTGTGTAATGGTTTCGATTCCCACTTGATTGCCATAATATCGAATCAAACCAATGTCCAATAAATCAGAAACTTCATCTGGAAACTCGCCAAAACGGTCTATAAGAGTATCTTGCAATGCTTGATAACTTTCTCGAGAATCTATTCGTTGAATTCGCTGATAAATATTTATTTTTTGACGGCTATCTTCAATATAAGTATCTGGTAAATATGCGTCTAAATTAATGCTCCAAGTAAGAGAAGGCTGTTTTTTATTGCGTTTAGTTGATGGATCTCGTCTCGCTTCAACTGCTTCTTTTAACATTTCAGAATACATATCATAACCGACAGAATCAATAAATCCTGATTGTTGTTGTCCTAGTAAATTTCCTGCGCCTCGGATTGATAAATCACGCATTGCAATTTTAAAGCCCGAACCTAATTCTGTAAATTCTCGAATTGCATTTAATCTTTTTTCACTGACTTCTGATAATTGTTTCATTGGATCATACATTAAATAAGCGTATGCTACACGATGAGTACGCCCTACTCGACCTCTTAATTGATAAAGTGTCGACAGTCCCATTTTATCAGCATGATCAATAAATAAAGTGTTAGCATTCGGAATATCTACACCTGTTTCAATAATCGTTGTCGTCACTAAAACATCGTATTCTCCTTGAATAAATGCCAATAATACTTCTTCCAATTCTCGTTCATTTAATCTACCATGAGCCACTGCAATACGAGCTTCTGGTACCAATTCACTTATTTTATCGGCTTGCTGATAAATCGTATCCACACGATTATATAGGTAAAATACTTGTCCGCCTCTTAATAATTCACGTTCAATACCTGTTTTAATCGCACCTTCATTGCGCTCCATAACATATGTTTGTACAGGAAAACGATTGCTTGGTGGTGTCTCAAGAACAGATAAATCACGAATACCTATCATAGACATATGTAGTGTTCTTGGAATAGGTGTAGCTGTCAATGTTAAAACATCTACTTCTGCTTTCAATGCCTTTAAACGTTCCTTATGTTTTACTCCAAAGCGTTGCTCTTCATCGACAATTAATAAGCCAAGATCTTGAAAGTTTATATCTTTGGATAATACCCGATGTGTACCTATAACAATCGATACACTTCCTGTTGAAATTTCTTCGATTGTTTTTTTCTGTACACTTTGAGGGACAAAACGACTTAACATTCGAATTTCAAATGGCCAATCCTCAAAGCGTTCTCTTAAAGTATTAAAATGTTGTTGCGCCAAAATTGTCGTTGGAACTAAAAATGCAACTTGTTTTCCATCCATCACCGCTTTAAAAATAGCACGCATTGCTACTTCTGTTTTACCATAACCTACATCTCCTACTAATAGGCGATCCATTGGTCTTTCTTTTTCCATATCTTTTTTAATTTCAGCAGTAGCTTGCAATTGGTCAGGTGTTTCTACATAGGGAAAAGCTTCTTCAAATTCTTTTTGTTCTGGTGTATCTGCAGAAAAAGCATAGCCTTTTTCCTGTTCTCTCTGGGCATAAAGCTCAATAAGTTCATCGGCAATATCTTCCACAGTTGACTGAACTTTTTGTTTTGTCTTAGCCCATTCAGTCCCCCCCATTTTATTTAGGGTAGGTGTCTTCCCTTCAGATGCGACATATTTTTGAATGAGATTAATTTTTTCTACAGGAATTAATATCCGTGCATCATCTCGGTAAACAACTGCTAAAAAGTCTCGATGTTTACCTCCTACTTCTACCGTTTCAATTCCTTTATATTGACCAATCCCGTGATCAAGATGAACAACATAGTCGTCAATTTTCAACTCATTATAACTCTTGATTCGTTCAGCATTAGAAAGATTCGTCTGACGACGTCTTGGAGATATTTGGCGCATCTTATCGAACAATTCATGTTCTGTAATAATTGCCCATTTCTCTAATGGCAACTCAAAGCCTTGAGTCAATTTTCCTTGAACGATATTTATTGCTCCAAGAGTTGGCTCATCCGTATCTTGTATTACAACTGGATGGACTTGATGCTCCTCTAATAACTCTAGCACACGATTAATTTCCTGTTTAGTAGGAACAAATACCTGGGTCGCCACTTTTTGTTGTAAATAGTGTCTCAATTCCTCCGCTACCAAAGGCATTTGATTAAAGAAATTGGTCATCGTTCGATATTGATAAGAATGAACACTAGAGAACTGTTTATCTTGTAGTCCACGTTGTATCACTGAAAAATAAAGTGTTTTATATTTAAATTGAGTGATACTTTCTGCAACATTTTTGAATAGAGATATTTTAGGTAACAAATAACCTTTCATTATTTCTTGTTCTATCCAAAACTGATTTTCTTCTGTAAGTTGATTTTGTCTTTGAATCATTGTTGCATATTCACTTATAATCACTATTCCTTGATCATTTAGATAATCAATCAAAGTTGTTTCCTCAGGATCATAAAGCTCCAGAAAAGCAGAAGGATATTTCAGTGTTTCCCCACTTTCTAATAAATCCAAATGAGCAGAAAACTTCTCTTCGATTATTTCACTTGACTCTTCATCTTTCATGCCATTCGTAATAGTAGCCAATCTTTTTCTTAGTTCAGGTAATAAAGACTGTTGCTCACTTAAAGGAAATACAATATCTTGAGCTGGCGTAATCTGGATTGAAGTAATATTTTCAATCGATTCTTGACTTTCAGGATCAAAATAGCGTAGTGAATCTAATTCTGTATCAAAAAAATCTAATCGAACAGGATAGTTACTGGTTAGAGGATAAATGTCTACAATGCTACCACGAATACTAAATTCTCCTGGAGTCATCACCGTTGATTCGGCATGATACCCTAAATCTAATAAATGTTGCGCTAATTCATCTCGTTCAATATCGTACCCGAGCGATATAATCGTTTGAGACTTTTCCCAAAGTTCTAATGGCGTTAGACGTTGCATCAGCCCCGATACATCCGTTATCACAATGCCAGCTTCACCTGTAGATAAAAATGATAGTGCTTTCAACCGATCTGACATATGATCATGCGAACTTATTGAATATTTGATAGCCAATGACTCTTCTGCTGGAAAATTATAGATTGGTGTATCTGGTAGTAAATAAATAAGGTCTTGTTGCAATTGTGCACTGGCTTTAATATCTGGTTCAACAATTAAAATTGGTCTTGGATTCTCTTCATATAATTGCGCAATCATAATTGCTTTCGCAGAACGATCTAGCCCTGTCAGCAAATGCGTATCCGGATTTGTTGGTTGTTTTATAATCTCAATTGCATCTTGAAATGGTTGTTTATACGTTTTTAAAGACACTGCATCCCCTCCATTTATTAACGTGAAAATGAGGGAATGAACCACTCCCCCTGATTTTTTAATTAAATTTGTTCATCACCTGATTAAAATCATTTGTTTCTACCCAAAGTTTAACAGCCTCCGCAGCTTCACTAATCGCGGTATTTACCAAAGGTTGTTCATCCTTTTTAAAAGGAGCTAAGACATAGTCTACCACTTTCCAGCCTCCAGAAGGACGACCGATTCCAATGCGCATACGATTAAATGCTTGGCTGTCTAATAAATGAATAATACTCTTCATCCCATTATGACCACCTGCGGATCCCTTTTGTCTCAAACGCAACTGTCCAGGTTCCAAGTCCAAATCATCATAGATAATACATAAATCATCTTGACCAATACCATAATATGACATCAATGGTAACACTGCTTCTCCTGAAAGATTCATATATGTATATGGTTTGACCAATAATATTCTATCACCTTGATGCCGCCAAATAGTGTAATCTGCTTTGAATTTTGATTCATCCAAAGTTAAGTTTTCAGAATCAAGGAGATGATCAATGACATCAAATCCTACATTATGTCTGGTGCCTTCATATTTATTTCCAGGATTTCCCAATCCTACAATCATTTTCATATCGCATCACCTTTTATCTTTATTGAATTATTTAATTTAATTTTTTCAGCTCTCTTAATTATAATGCTTTAAGATAATATTTAAAGGTCAGAATCTTTCAAAAATCAATTAAATTGTAGCAATTAATAAATTCTTCATAAAAAAATACTGGAGCTAGGCTCCAGTTATCTTATTCGAATTCAATCGCCACAGTATCAGTTAGAATATCACGATAAGAATATGACGCACGTTCGAAATTATTCTCATCTTGATCCAAATTGACTATAAAAACTGATCGATACGTTTCATGTAAAATCCCACGGCGTTCTTTCTTTTTCTTACGTCCCATTTGAACGGTGACTTTAATTTCCGTTCCCACATGCTCATCAAGCAAATTTCTAATATCCGTAATATTGTCTGGCATCCAATTCACCTCTCGGGGTATATTGTACCATATTTTTAATAAAATTTCAATTCTAACATAACCTTCTTATATTAACAACTATTTTAAATAAATTATTGATCGACTAAAGCGTCATAAAGTTTACCAAATTCATAAATGGTTAGTGACTCGCCACGTCTTTTTCCATCGATACCAGATTTGTCTAAAGCAGCTTCTAATTCATCATCTGTGTAATCTGCTATCCAATTATCTGTAGCAGATCGTAAATTATTCCATAATGTTTTTCGTCTTTGTTTAAATGCAGCTTGAACTAAACTCTCAAAATCTTCTTGTGATTTTACTTCAACTAATGGTAAATCGCGTCTTGTTAAATTCAATACTGCAGAGTCAATATTGGGCCTGGGTATAAAAACTGTCTTGGGTACTGTCATAGCAATATGGCTTTCCATATGATTTTGAATCGCAATCGTTAATGACCCATACTGTTTACTCCCCACCTCAGCGGTCATTCTTTCCGCTACTTCTTTTTGCATCATCATCGTCAATCGGTCGAATGGTAAACGACTTTGTAACAAATGCATAATGATTGGTGTCGTTATATAATATGGTAAATTCGCTACAACCACTAGATTTGTTGTATTGAACAAATTTTGATATTTTGTTGATTGAAAATCTACGGTTAATATATCTTGATGGACAATCTCTACATTATCATAAGGAGCCAATGTATAATCAAGAATTTCAATAAACCGTTGATCTATTTCAAATGATATTACCTGTTTAGCGTGGAGTGCTAGTACTTCTGTTAAAGCACCAATACCAGGTCCAATTTCAATAACAGTTGTCTCATTATCTATTTCAGCAACATCAATCATTTTATATAGGATACTAGGTTCTACTAAAAAATTCTGGCCTAAACTCTTTTTCATTGTTAAATCATATTGCTTCATTATATTAACAGTCCTTGTTGGGGTTGCTATTAATTTATCATTCATTTTTATTTCCTCGCCACTCTGTTAACTTATCTCGTAAATGCTTCTCATCAATTCGATAAAAACTTAATTTTTTCCTTAATTGCTTCCCATTTACATAACCCAATTTAAATTCATCTGCTACAAATTGTCTTTTTTCTTTTGAATCTCGCCCACCAATTAAACCTAATTCAATTAAGACACTTTGAGGTATCGGCTCTACTTCCTGATCATCCATTGGACTTGCTATGTTCAATAATGCTTCTCGAATAACATCTGTGGAAGCATGCTCTACACCTAAACTAGCATGTTTAACTTTACTTTGTGCTTGCTCTGGTTTTAGATAAGCATGCTTCGCATTGGGTATCATCTCTGTAATCAGACGCCGAATACGTTCTCCTTGATAATCAGGATCGGTAAAAATTATAATGCCAAATTGCTCTGCTGCTCGTTCTAATTCAGGACGCAATTTGCGACTCACGGCTGATCCATTCGTCTCAATTGTTTTAATATTTGGCCCGAATGTTTCTTGTAAACGTTGCGTATCCGAGCGTCCTTCCACTACGATAACTTCTTTAGGTGACCAGTCATTTTTCATCAGGCTGATATCCAAATATGTCAAAAGCATTTTGAGTTGTTATTTCTGCTAATGATTCTAACGTTGTTTCTCTTACTTCAGCTAAGCGCTCAGCTACATGATAAACATATCCTGGTTGATTCATTTTTCCTCGATATGGTTCGGGTGTTAAATAAGGCGCGTCCGTCTCAATAAGTAACCTATCATCCGGAACAATTTTGGCAGCTTGTCTGACTTCTTTTGTTTTTTTAAATGTTACAACACCGCTAAAACTTAAATGACAACCCAACTCTAAAAATTTCTCCGCCCAATATTGATCTTCTCCAAAACTATGCATTATACAACCTTTACTAGGTAAGCCTTCTTCTTTAAGTATACGATAAACATCTTTTGTCGCATCTCGATTATGAATAGTAATAGGAAAATGATATTGCTTAGCTATATCAATTTGGCGACGAAAGGCTTGGTCTTGTTCCTCTGGAGTGGCATCTTTCCAATGATAATCTAACCCGATTTCTCCTAACATATGAACTTTAGGGTCCTTAAGTTTTTCGATTAAATATGATTCAAATGCGTCATTATAATGATGTGACTCTGTTGGATGAAGACCAATAACACTCAAAAGATTGTTATAAGTCGCACTTAGCTCCAAAGATTTCTCTATGGTTTCTTGATCAACTCCAACAATTGCCATATAGTGAACATGATTATTTCGAGCATTATCAATTATCTGTTCTTCAATACCATCAAATTGTTTCGCATTAAGATGTGTATGTGTATCAAATAATTTCATTTTTTCATCTCCTAATAAAAACAGGAGCCAAATTTGGCTCCGTTAAATTAACCAATTAATGATCCATTTTCTGCACTATCATCAGCAAATAATAAACTTAAGCCTTCTGATGTTTCAGTAGATAAAATCATTCCTTGAGAAATATAACCCATCATTTTTCTTGGTTTTAAATTCGCTATAATCGTTACTTTTTTGCCGATTAAAGATTCATAATCTGGATAAGATTTCGCAATACCGGATAAGATTTGGCGATGCCCTTTATCTCCTGCATCTAAGCGGAAACGAAGTAATTTATTACTTCCCTCAACCGGTGTAACATCGATGACTTCTGCTACCTTCAATTCATTTTTGATAAATTCATCAAACTCCACGGATGGTGTTTCTTCGTAAACCAATTCCGTTTCTTCAGGATTCCATTCTTCATCCTCTTCTTGGTCAGAATCAGATGCAGCGCCTTTTCCAGTCATTTGTTCTTGAATAAATGCAATCTCTTCTTCAACATCTAGACGCGGGAATATTGGAATTCCTTTTTTAATAACTGTTGCATTTTCTGGAAAATCTTTATATTTTAACTGTTTTAAATTCAGCGACAATTCATCTTCAATTCCCAATTGTTCAAACATCTGTTTTGGTGCATGTGGCAAGAATGGACGCAAAATATGCGCAACAATTCTTAATGATTCTGCCAAGTGATACATCACACTCTTCAATTTAGGAAGGCTGTCATCATCTTTTGCTAAAATCCAAGGTTCCGTCTCATCAATGTATTTATTTGTACGAGAGACGATTTGCATCACATGATTTAATGCAATATCTAAGCTGATTGTTTCCATCGCTTCATAATATGCCTCTAACTCATTTTGCACAGTTTCTTCTAATGAACTATCCGCATCATTTGATTCAAAATGTTCTATATCTGTCGGTACTTGGCCATCAAAATATTTATTCATCATCGCTATCGTACGATTTAACAAATTACCTAGGTCATTTGCTAATTCAAAGTTCACGCGATGAACAAAATCTTCTGGCGTGAATACCGTATCATTTCCTTTACTCATCTCTCTTAATAAATAAAAACGGGTTGCATCTAAGCCATAGCGATCAATGAGTGGTTCTGGGTAAATAACATTTCCTTTTGATTTAGACATCTTCCCATCCTTCATTACAATCCATCCATGAGCATAGATGGTTTTAGGGAGTGGTAAATCCAAAGCCATTAGGAAAATTGGCCAATAAATTGTATGGAAACGCGTAATATCTTTTCCGATAATTTGGAAATTAGCCGGCCAATATTTTTCTAACATCGATGTATCATCAGATCCATAACCTAAATGGGTCACATAATTTAATAGAGCATCAAGCCAAACATAGACTACATGCTCTGGATTAGACGGAACATGAATTCCCCACGAAAAGGATGTACGTGAAACAGCCAAATCTTCTAGTCCTGGTTTGATAAAGTTGTTAATCATTTCTGTTTTTCTAAATTCAGGAACAATAACATCATCGCTAGAATTATAATACTCAAGCAGACGATCTGTGTAATTACTTAATTTGAAAAAGTAAGAGGCTTCTTTAACTAGTTCGACTTCATGGCCTGTCGGAGCCACTCCACCAATAACTTTGCCTGTATCATCTCTATAGACTTCGGTTAATTGAGTTTCAGTAAAATATTCTTCATCACTAATTGAATACCAGCCTTCATATTCGCCAAGATAAATATCTCCTTGATCTAATAATTTCTCAAAAGCTTTTTGAACCGCTTCTTTGTGATATTCATCGGTTGTTCGAATAAATCCATCATGGGTAATTTCTAATTTATCCCATAATTCATGAATCTTTTCAGCCATACCATCGACATATGTCTTAGGATCTAATCCTAATTCTTTTGCTTTATGCTCTATTTTTTGACCATGTTCATCAGTTCCTGTCAAAAAATAGACCTCTTTATCCATCAGTCTTTGGTATCTAGCAGCAGTATCTGCTAACAGTGTTGAATAAGTATTTCCTACATGTAATCTTCCACTAGGATAATATATCGGCGTGGTTATATAAAATGTTTCTTTTTCTTTGGTCACGAATGAGTGCCCCTTTCACTATATTATTTATTTATTATAACGTACAATTCTATCCTTAGCTAGTCACTATAATGACCAGTTATAATAATACCTTTCATCTAAGATTCATTTTCAACAAAAAAATCTAGCAGATAACTCTGCTAGATTAGTATTTTGCATTTATTTAGCTACACGCACTGCAAATTGTGGTGTATACCATTGTACATTATTGTAACCTAACGGAGATCCTGGTTGTGATGCGTGAATATATTCTCCGCCACCAGTAGCAATCGCTACGTGAGATGTTGATCCACCTGGAGTTCCCCAGAAGTATAGGTCACCCGCTTGAGCTTCTCCTACTGAAATAACATCTCCAGCATATTGTTGTTCACCTGTCCAATTTCCAACATTTATACCATATGTTTCTTGGAACACATATTGAACGAATCCAGAACAGTCAAATCCTGCAGGAGTTTTCCCACCCCATACATAAGGCGTTCCGATATATTGTGCTGCATTATTTAATAAAGTTTGAACATTTGCTTGAGCTGACGCATTTTGTTCTGCTGCGGCTGCCGCTGCTTGAGCTGCTGCTTCGGCTTCGGCTTGAGCTGCTGCCGCTGCTTCTTCTGCAGCTGCAATTTCAGCAGAATTATCTACTGGAACTTCTTCATAAACTGGCTCAGTATATTCAACTGACTCTTCTTCATAAACAACTTCTTCTACTGGAGCTTCTTCTTCATATGTTGGTTCAACATATTCTTCAGTGTAAACTTCTTCTTCAACCACAGGTGCTTCTTCTACAATTGCTTCTTCAGCAACAGGAACTTCTTCTACTGGAGCTTCTTCTACAGGCGCTTCAGTTGGTTGTTCAACTGGAACTTCTTCATAAATTACTTCTGCTGCAATTGATTCAGCATATGCTGCCGCTTCAGCTGCGGCTGCTTCGGCTTCGGCTGCATAAGCTGCTGCTTCGGCTTCAGCAGCTGCGGCTGCTTCGGCTTCGGCTTGAGCTTGGGCAATCGCTGCGTCTTGTGCTTCGGCTTCGGCTAATGCTTGTTCATATGCTGCTTGCAACTCTGCATCTGACTCAGCTTGAGCTGCAGCTGCTACTGATGCTTCCATTTCAGCTTGTGCTTGTTGAACTGTAGCTTGTTCCGCTGCTAAGCGTTGTTGTTCTTCAAATGCTGTTTTTTCAGCAACTAATGCATCACGTTGCTCGGATGCTAATGAAATATCTGATGCTAATTGATTATAAGCTAATTCTTGAGTCGCTGTTTGAGAAGCTAACTCTGCTTTAATATTTTCTAATTCTGACATACGAGATAAACGTGCTTGTTTTGCTGATTCAGCTTCAGCTTGTTTTGCTTCAACTGATTCTTTATCAGCTTTTTGAACGCTAATTGCATCCTTATTTGCTGAAATCATTTTATTGACTACATCTGCACGACCTACTAAATCTGATAGAGATTCTGCTGATGCTACATAATTTAAATAATTTGCTGAACCTGATTGAACTTGAACTTTGCGTGCTTGTTCAGCTAATAATGATTCGCGTTTACCTATAATTTCTTCAAGTTGAGCAATTTTTTCTTGTAAAGCAGCGATCTGTGAATCGTCCGCTTGTAAATTTGCTAATAATTCGTCCGCTTCAGCTTGAAGTGCGTTAATTTGATTGTATGCATTATTTAATTCAGCATAAATAGCGGATTGCTCTGCTGATAAATTATCGATAGATGTCTGTGAATCACCAATCAATGTATCATAATCTTGAGCATGCGCAATCATTGGTGCAATCGTTGAAGTTAAGGCAATCGCTGATGCGAATACTTTTTTAAATACATTTTTT
>JBHWOV010000098.1:0-7307 GCA_043424535.1 Aerococcaceae bacterium | reverse complement strand
GCGTAATTGTTTGAGGTCTTATTTTTTATTAATAAAGTATGCCATTTAAAATCATATTGACTACTAGCAATAAATTAACTGCAAAAACTCACTTATGATATGCATGCCCATTAATTATCCGAAAGACTCGATATATTTGTTCAACCAAGACCAAGCGCATTAATTGATGGGGGAGCGTTATTCGTCCAAAACTGATTAAGGCATCAGCTTGTTGCTTAATTTTATCACTAACACCAAGTGAACCACCGATCAGGAATGTTACTTTACTTGCACCATATGTTGCATAATTATCAATCTGTTTGGCTAAAGATTCACTCGATATTAATTCTCCTTCGATCGCCAAAACAATCAATTTACGATCTAAGCTGAGGTGAGACTGAATACGTTCTGCTTCTTTATCCAACAGCAAAGTAATTTCATGATCACTCATATTCTCAGAAGTGGGTTCATCAGCAATCTCAATAATCTTTACTTTGGCATATTTATTTAATCGTTTTAAATATTCTTGAGTTCCTTGTTTTAAATATTTTTCTTTTAATTTTCCTACACTAATAATTTCAATATTCATCATATCCCTCATTTCTCCTATATTTTACACTATTAATTCGTGGATTCTATGATAAAATGAATAAAAAAAGACAAGGGAGGATAAGATGCAACACTTCCTGAAACCCCCATTTCAGTTACCAAAACTATCAACCGCTTTTCAATTTTCGATGAGCTTTGTTATTTCGGCATTATTGGGGAGTTTATTATTGTGGCTTCCCATCTTTCAGCAGATTCCTGGACAGCATTCTTTTTTTGATCACTTCTTGACGAGTGTTTCATTAGTCAGTGTATCTGGGATGGGGGCTTTACCAATTGGCACAACTTATAATTTCGCCGGACAAGTTCTCTGTTTATTATTAATTCAAGTAGGTGGACTTGGTGTCGTTACTTTTATCAATTTTGGTCTTTACTCTTTAAATCAGCGTATTTCATTGAAAAACCAATATATGATTCAAGAAGTTTTTTCACGAGACACAAATGAAAATTTCTCTTCTTTTTTATTATCAATCTATCAATTCTCACTGATCGCCGAATTAATCGGTAGTCTCATTTTAATGTTGGATTTCATTCCTCGTTTTGGTCTATTTCGCGGCATATTCAATGCATTTTTTTTGGCAGTTTCTGCTTTTAATAATTCTGGTTTTCATAATTTAGGAGAAGGAAGCTTAGAAATATTTAGCAGCAATCCTTTAGTATTATTAACCGTTTGTTTTCTTGTAATATTAGGCGGCATCGGCTTTATTGTTTGGTTCGAAGTAAAAGAACGTGCGCAACAGTTTTTATTCACTAAGCCTCGTAGCTTAAAACTAGCAACCATGAATCTATCCGTTCACACACGTGTTGTTTTACAAACAACCGCAATTTTACTTATTTCTGGAACATTATTTATGTTTGCTTGTGAAATCAACAATCCACATTCGATGGTCGGCATGAATGTTGGTGACCAATTTCTTAATAGCTTTTTCTTATCTGTAAATAGTCGAACAGCAGGATACACATCTATTTTTTATCAAGATTTATTACCGGTGACTAAATTTATTTTAATGACTTTGACAGTGATTGGTGGCGCTCCGGGAGGGACAGCAGGTGGTATCAAAGTCACCTCCGTAGCGATTCTCGCTCTATTAATACGTTCGGAGTTACGTGGTTGGCAAGATGTTATCGTCTTCAAACGCACGATCCCACAATCAATTGTTAAAAAAGCTGTGTTAATTACATTATTCTTTGGTATTTTATTGGCAATAGGATTTGGATTATTATTATTAACCCATCCTCATCTTCCGGCATTAGATTTGATGTTTGAAACAGTGAATGCCTTGGGTACATCAGGTATTTCCTTAAATACGACAGATTTACTCAATCCATTTGGAAAAATTATATTAATGATACTAATGATTGCGGGTCGAGTTGGGCCTATCACATTAGTTATCGGTATTCTTCAACAAAAAGAACGCTCTGTGAAATACGCAGAAGCACAAATTCATTTAGGTTAGGAGTAATTAAATGGCAAACACAATTGTTGGTGTTCTTGGTTTAGGTATTTTCGGTCAAACAGTTGCTGTGGAATTGGCCCGTTATGGAACAGAAGTGATTGCGATTGATACGGATGCTAATAATGTCCAAGCTATCGCAGATAAAGTAACGAATGCTGTGATTGGTGACTTCACTGATATTGAAATACTTTATGAAATTGGACTGAATAATTGCGATATCGTTGTCATTGCTACCGGGTCCAATCTTGAAAGTTCTGTCCTGGCTACGATGCATTGTAAAAAGATGAATATCCCGCAAATTATCGGAAAAGCAAAAAATCAAACTTTTGAAGATGTTCTTTTTGAAATAGGAATGCACACCATTATTTCGCCAGAGCGTGACAGTGGCTTTCGTCTCGCTTCGAAGATTTTACGAAATCACATTGATGAAGTGTTGCGCTTAGATGATGATACGTCAGTTATCGAGTTTGAAATTCCAGAATCTTGGGTTAATCATAATGTTATTGAATTGGATTTGCGGAAAAACTTTGATATTAACTTAATCGGCTATCGTGAAGAACGTGGGGAAAATATGGTGTCATTAGATATTCAAGAACCACTACCTGCGGATATTATTTTAGTCGGTATTGCAACGTCACATGTTTTTGAGCGTCATGATTATTTGAATTTACTGGATCATACATAATAAGATATAAACGTTAGCTATCTTTTCAATTTCAATCAAAAAAGTCGAACACACTCGTCCTCTATCAAGGATTGTGTGCTCGACTTTTATTTTAGACTTTTAAACAGAATCATATACTTATCGATTAAAATCCAGGATTGGCTGGTACTTCCTCGGACTCATATATTTCTGCTTCTGGTTCTGGTTCTGCCTCAACATTGTCGGTTAATTTCACATCAATTGTTTGTTCTTGTCCTTCACGGATAACTTTCAATTGAATTGTGTCACCAACTTGGTGATTGAAGAGTTCTTGACGTAGTGAAATGAAGTCAGTAATCGCGACATCATTCATTCCTACAATTACATCGTATTGTTGTACACCTGCTTGATCAGCCGCGCTACCAGGTGTCACTTCCATTACAACCATACCATCTGTATTTTCTGGATCTAATCCTAAATCAGCGACTCGTGATTCTTGGCTGATTCCGGATAATGGCAAGAGTGCTACTCCAAGGCTTGGACGTTTTACTTCCCCGTCTTTTTCTAATTGTTGCGTAATTTCTACAACGTCATTTGCTGGAATCGCGAATCCCATACCTTCGATTGCCGAAGCAGCAAATTTACTAGAGTTAATACCAATTAATTGTCCTTGGCTATTTAATAAAGCACCACCTGAGTTACCAGGATTGATTGCTGCATCAGTTTGTAGGAGAGTCATATTCCATTGATCAGATACTGGAACAGAACGATTAAGTCCTGAAACAATTCCTTGTGTTACTGAAGTAGCAAATTCTTGTCCAATTGGTGAACCAATAGCAATCGCAATTTGACCAACCTTTAATTTATCTGAATCTGCAAATTCAGCGACAGTGTCAATTTTATCTGAAGGCACAGTTAGAACAGCTAAGTCACTTAGACTGTCTGCACCCACCAATTCTGCTTCAATCACTTCTTCATTACGCAAAGTAATTTCAATTTTATCGGCACCTTCAATGACATGATTATTTGTTACGATATATGCTTTGTCGCCATCAATTTTATACACGACACCGGAACCTGTCCCCACTAATTGAGGCTCTTGTTCTAGCTCACCAAGATTAATGCCTTGATTCTCTGATGAATAGCCATAAAATTCAAGAAGAGGTGACATATCTTGATTGCCTGTTGTTGCTTGATAATTCCCAACAGATACGACTGCATCTTGAGTCTTATCTACAACAGAGGTAATCGTTTCTTCAAAGCTTGAAGAAGATGGTTCTTGAGACTTCGCTGGCACCATTGCATCTCTAGCAATCCATGTTAAGCCGAAGACTAAAACTATACCGAGTACTAAACCAAGAAATAAACCTCGCCACTGATAGAGTTTAGATGAATATTTTTCTTTCATTGTATACTTCCTTTCCTTTTACTGCCAATCCATCTTAACAATAAAAAATGAATCACATATGAATATCATAACGAAAATTATGAAAAATTACTGTGAAAAGCCTTGGATTTTAGAATAATTTTTGATTATTTCTATTCTTTCATATCTTAAAAAGTGATTTTCTTTGCAAGATTGAAAAAACCTCTGATATAAATCAGAGGTCCTTTAAATCAAATTAGCTAAATCGCTTCATTTAATTGTTTGATTCATTTAATGATTGATTAATAAAATAAATCAATTCCCTTTGTGAATATATGTCGAGCGTTTCAATGGGTGGAATTTGATGATCTGTTGGCTTCAATGTCATCGTCAATTGTAAATTAGCTGAATTTAACTTTGCTGTATTCGTATCGAAAAAATTTAAATTAACTTTTTCTGCTATCCCTGTCAATTTTACTTGATAATAATTCTCTCTAGGAATTAGTGTCCATTCAGCTTTGGTGAGTTTTTCAGTGACATCGCGGGAATTCATCCGAAATTGATAATTTAATTCATCAATCTCTGATGTCTGCTCTTGATCCGTTGAAGGAACATCATAATTTTGCATCAGTTGATTGATATTAGAAGTAGTACCTAAATTAATATCTACACCTCGTTGCGGTTTTTGAACGGTAAATTCTGGAACCAATCCCATTTGAATCCGCTCAGGATCATTTAGGCGTTCAAATTTTAATTGAGTTAAATAACTCATCTTAAAATGTCCCGCTTGTTGAAATAATCCCTCAGGTATTTCCACTCTTTCCATTGATACTTGATAACGCCCATCTTGATAGTCAATAAATTCTGCGGGGATTTCACTGATTTTGTCTAAATTTGGCAACATCAATAATGCCGTTAAATAATTCATCGGTGTGTTACGTTCCGTCAATACACCCGAGTCAATCGCTGTTACCGCTTGTTGATTTTCTTTTAATTGATGAATCGTTTCTTCCGGGATAAGTGGTGAATCCGCTAGTCCTAAACTTAATAAGGATTGAATTTGATTACTGTATACTAGATAAAAATAATCATAGGCATATAAATGAAATGGATGTGTTTTTAATTCTGGTTCGTCTTCTGTTCCAATATTTTCAAAAAAATCGATCTGCATTTCTAAATCGCCAGTTTTTTGATTGCCATAAAAAGTTCCTTGGTATAGAAGACTGTCCTCATTAACATCCTTCATCTCAAAGTCAATTTGAAAGTTTTCGAGTTGCTGGATTTTATCGAATCCTAATTCCATCACTTGATGATAGGATGGTGTTTCAGATTCAGTGGCACCAACACTCATAGGGGATAATATGACATTAAATACCATGACTAGGAGAATAATCTTCCGTATCATTCTTCATTCACTCCATAATATTGCTCAATAAAGCAACGTGCTGCAATTCGCCCTTGTGACGCAATTAATCGCGCATTGTTATTGCCTAAATGCGTCGAGTGGATAATATTCCCTAACATAACAATGGGTTGTTCATTATCTTCACGCGTCATTAATTCAGCGGATGGCCATTCTACTAATGGGCCCTTACCAGATTCATGGGGCAATATCATTTCTCTCTTTACGAGATTCTTTAATAAATGTGATTGTTCTGCAGCTTTCAATATATCATCTTCAAATCCTGTCGCATTAATTAATATATCTGCAGATTCTAAGTAATTTTCCTCATCAAAGATATCAAATGCTCCGGATTCATTGACTTCAATTGATGACACTTGATTAACAATTCGCAGACGATTTTGTTGCAGAGCTTCCAATACTAGCCCCATCGTTGAATAAGGGACACTTGCACGCATGATCGTCATATACGGAAAATAATCTTTTAAAAAACGTTGCTGATCTGGAATACTTAATGCTTGGAATAAATGAGGGAAAATCAAGATGATCGATACAAAATATCGTTGAACTTTTGCTAACTCTTCTGGTTTAGCATAATAAGCACGGATATTGTCACTCAGACGACTATGACCATAATTTGCCACTAAGTAATGCCAGTCTATGCCATAATGTTCAAAGTCTTTCTTTACTTGATCTAAGACAGTCTCTAGCATTAATGTTTCCGTCTGAGAATGCATATTCTCTTCAATCCAGTCCAAAGTTAAACTGGTTGTAATTTCTTCATCACATGGTATCCCCGTCGCATTAAATAACGACTCTCGGACATAAAAAGTAATCGGTTCGTCAAATTTTTCATTTTGAAGTAGATACCGCATAATATCAAGTCCTGTCGCCCCACTGCCTATAATTCCAACGCGGTCAGTGGAATCGAAATTGGGCATTTTTTCATGAAATGGATAAGGATTATGATTATAATTCTCGGTCCCTTTCAAATCATAACTATTGCGATAAGGTGCATGTCCTAAAGCTAAAAAGACGACATCATATAATTGATCGATCCAACCGTCGTGGAATGTAGCTATTTGACAAGTGCCATCATCCATCACTCGAACATCTGTCACTTCAGCAGTAATAGTCGTCACTTGTTCATGTGTATAGCTTTCTTTAAAATAATCTTCTAAATATTCTCCATAAATATGACGATAAACCAAGCCATCTACCATTTGATCCTCATTATTATGATTTTGTAACCATTCAGCAAAACCATGAGGGTCCTGCGCATCTAGTCCCAAGTCATTCGCTTCAGAATTCATCAGAAGCGCATTACTGTCAGGAATATACGGATTTCCTTGCGCAAAATCACCATGATGATCATAAATATCGATCTGTTTGTCTTGGTCTTGGGTCAATGGGTGTGTTAACAATGTCTGTAAAACACTAGACCCACTAATTCCCGCTCCAACAATTGCTATCTTCATTCTTTGCGCCTCCTGCTTGTCTCTTTACCTCTATTATTATAGCAAATATTGAGAAATATTGAACTAAGTCTTACTATATTAGTCAAAATATTTACAATTATCTTTTTCAAAAATATTTGTCAAATATATTTACCTATGCTATAATTTAATCTGTTACGCGGTCGTGGCGGAACGGCAGACGCGCCATCTTGAGGGGGTGGTGCCCGTATGGGTGTGTGGGTTCAAATCCCATCGACCGCATTAGGTTCGTTCATGTTGTTTTAAAACATCTATAAACCATTGATATAATAACATTTATCTCACTAATCAAATATTCTGAACTTAATTGATAAGAATATAATCTAAACTTTTATCTAAACTTTTAAAATGAATAATA
>JBHWOV010000097.1:0-11407 GCA_043424535.1 Aerococcaceae bacterium | reverse complement strand
ATACTCGTACCCAATAATTGTTTTAATTTCGATTAATGTTGGTTTTCCACCATTGTTATCTTTTGCTTCTTGGATAGCGTTAGAGATAGCATTTAAGTCTGTACCATCTTCCACACGTAAGTAATTCCATTGAGCCGATTCAAAACGCGCTTTAATATCTTCGTTGAATGCTTGGTCTAAGTCTCCATCTAATGAGATGTCGTTTGAATCATATAAGACGATTAATTTATCTAATTGTTGACGACCAGCGAATGAGATGGCTTCATAAGAAATACCTTCCATTAAGTCACCATCACCACATAATGTATAAGTGTAGTGATCAATGATCTTATGGTCATCTGTATTAAATACGGCTGCTGTATGTTGTTCTGCAATGGCCATCCCTACTGCTTGCGCAATCCCCTGTCCAAGTGGACCAGTTGTGGCTTCAACACCATGGGTATGTGTCACTTCCGGATGTCCAGGAGTTTTACTATTCAACTGACGAAAATCTTTTAAATCATCAATCGTTACATCAAAACCACTCATATGTAATAAACTATATAATAAAGCTGATCCATGTCCAGCAGATAATACAAAACGATCACGGTCAATCCATGAAGCATCTTCTGCATTAATATTTAAATGTTCTGAAAAAAGAGCATAAGCCATCGGCGCTGCTCCCATCGGTAATCCTGGATGTCCAGAATTGGCAGCTTCTACTTGGTTAATACTCAAAGCACGCAGTGTATTAACCGCTAATTCATCCTGTTGATTGAACATAAATTCCTCCTATATACTGTTTCTTAGAAACTCTACAAAAAAAGAAAGCGTTACACCTTAAGAATAAGCTATTTTATTCACAAAATCAACTACCAGTATGTGTTTAAGCGATTTATTTGTGATAATTTGAACACAAAAAGAAGCATCGTTCAGTAGATGCTTCTTTATATTTACCGCTGATAAACGATTTTACCTTGATAAATTGTCGCTATTGTTTCACCATAAATTTCCCAGTCAATAAAAGGAGAATTGCTTGATTTAGATACAAAATCTTTTTCACTAATGAATGTTTTTTCATCCATTGCAAAAATAGCTAAGTTTGCTAGTCCACCGATTTGTATTTTTCCTAAGGGCAAATCGAACACTTCAGCAGGACGCACACTCATCCAAGATATTAATTGCGAAAGAGTACAATGACCTGTTCTGACTAGATATGTATATAAGAGTTGAAAGGCTGTTTCAATGCCTGTAATACCAAATGGAGCCTCCTTAAAACCATGTTTTTTCTCTTCAGACGTATGTGGCGCATGATCAGTTGCTATCATATCAATCGTACCATCCAGCAAACCAGCTAATAATGCTTGTCTATCTGCTTCACTACGTAGTGGTGGATTCATTTTATAATTCGCATCATCGCTTTGAATTGCATTCTCAGTGAACAATAAATGGTGTGGACTCACTTCACATGTCACCCCGATGCCTGCTTTTTTGGCTTCTCGAATCACGCGGACCGATCCTTTGCTTGAAACATGGCAAACATGATAATGTACTCCTGTTTTTTCTGCCAATAAAACATCCCGAGCAATTTGAGTTGATTCCGTTAAGGCCAACATCCCAGGTAAATTCAATTTCTGATTTTGTTGTCCCTCATGCATCACTCCATCATAAAGGAGCGAATTATCTTCAGTATGGGCAACAACCGGTTTATTCATTTTTTCTGCTTCAAGCATTGCTTCATACATGGTCCCAGCTGTTTGTACACCAAAGCCGTCATTAGTAAATGCAAATGCCCCAGCTTTTGATAAAGCATTGTAGTCAACAAGTTCTGTTTCGCTCGTCAATTCCTTCGTCAGGGTAGCATATTGCCGTACATCAATGACTGCATCTGTTTGAATGGTGTCATAAATTGCTGATAAGTTTTCTGGATTATCCGGCACAGGATTAAGATTAGGCATCGCACAAATCGTTGTATAACCTCCCCTAGCAGCTGCTCTACTTCCTGTTGCAATCGTTTCTTTATGCTCTCCTCCTGGCTCTCTTAAATGAACATGCACATCAATTAGACCAGGGACTAATAATCCGCCTTGACCATCAAGATCCTGACAATCTGGCGACGCTACACCACTTAAATCCTTCCCTAAATAAGTAATAACATCAGACTCAATCATTACTTCCAATGGATACAGATGCCCTTGATTATCGAGGGTCTTTACATTTTTAAGATAAAGCATTCACAGACTCCTTCTCTTGTTGTCCGCGGATGATTGCTTCTAAAATAGCCATCCGAGCAAACATCCCATTTTGCATTTGCCGATAAATTCGGGAACGTTCACATGTTACTAGCTCATCAGCAATTTCAACGTCCCGATTAACCGGTGCAGGATGCATAATAATAGCAGATGATTTCATATTTGCTTCACGTTGAAGTGTGAGCCCATAATTATAGTGATATGCTTCTCTTAATAATTCAGATTGAGGATCTTCATGTCGTTCATGTTGAACTCTTAGTAACATTAGAACATCCAATTCTTCGATGATATCATCAAGTTCAATATATTCGCCAAAGCGATCAAAATCACGGTCATACCACTCAGATGGTCCACAGAAATACAGTTTGGCCCCTAAACGATAGAGTAATTCTGCATTCGAACGAGCTACACGTGAATGACTTAAATCTCCTGCAATCGCTATTTTCAAATTTTCAAAATAGCCATATTCTTCGTAAATTGTGGTCACATCGAGTAATGACTGTGAGGGATGTTGTCCAGATCCATCACCACCATTAATAATTGAAACAGTTACATTTGGATCATTGATTAATGACTCATAATATTTTTCCTCTGAAGAGCGAATGACTACGGTCTTAATCCCTAGTGCTTGCAATGTCAAAACGGTATCGTTAAGTGTCTCGCCTTTTTTAACACTGGATGTTGACGGATCGAATTCGATAGCTTTCATTCCTAAATGATGCTCTGCTACTTGAAAACTTAAATGCGTTCTTGTACTTGGTTCAAAAAAGAGATTACTGACCAAGGCGTGCTCTACTTTGGGATATTGACTAGGTGCCATGCTTTTGATTGCTAATGTTCGTTGGATCAGTGCTTCGACTTGAATTGTCGATAATTTCTCGGTTGAAACGAAATGATCTAAACTAACTTTAGGTTGCTGAATAGTAATGCCGGTTTGTACTGTTTTTAACATTTTTTCTTCCTTTCCTACCTTTACAGCTACCCAAAAAAGTCCCTAGCCTGAAATTCAGACTAGGGACTTCGCACACAAATAAAGCTATCGATAGATAGCAAAAAATGTAAAATGAGTGGCGCTGCCTTCTAGCCTCACAGGACTAAATTAAGGTTCAACTGATTGGAGTTATTATAGATTAGTATTTTGAGTGTGTCAATAATAAATCCAACATCTTTTTTAGGCTTGACAATTGGGGACATCCTTTTATAATAAAGCTGTTTGAAAATCTTTAAGGTTGTCCGAGAGGCAACTAAGCATTTCCCTTTCATAATTCCTTTATAGAATCTCATTCGAAATCAAACTAAAGGAGTTTATATTATGGCACAGTTAGACACACAATTAGCAGGACGTTTCTATCATTCACCACTGATGAATGCTTCGGGTATTCACTGCGGCCTTGATTATATGCTCGATGAGTTGAAAGACTCTCAAGCAGCCACCTATGTCACCAAATCCGCTACCCTCAATAAAAGATCTGGAAATCCAGAACCACGATATTATAATGTTCAACAAAATTCATTGAATTCAATGGGCCTTCCAAACGAAGGACTTGATTATTATTTAAATTATGTCAATCGCGATCCTCACACTACGCAACGATTTTTATCGATCACACCCTTAAGCATCGAAGATATCCCTTTACTCGCACAAAAAATTAATGATTCAAACTTTGATGGGTTAGTAGAAATAAATTTATCTTGCCCAAATATTTTAGGCAAACCTCAAATAGGCTATGACTTTGAACAAATGGCTAATTATATGAGAATCATCGATCAAAACTTCTATCCTGGTTCTTACGGCGTTAAACTGCCACCTTATTTTGATTTGGTCCATTTCGATCATGTCGCTCATATACTCAATCAATATCCTCTCGCATTTGTCAATGCTATTAATTCTGTTGGAAATGCCTTCATGGTACATGAACAACAAACAGTGATCTTTCCAAAAAATGGCCATGGTGGTTTAGGTGGAGCAGCAATTAAACCCATCGCGCTTGCAAATGTGCATGCCTTCCATCAACGTCTCAATAAAAATATTGCTATTATTGGAACGGGTGGTATTACTACTGGCCGAGATGTATTTGAATTTATTCTTTGTGGTGCTTCAATGGTCCAAATTGGAACGGCTCTTGCACAAAATGGTCTTACTATTTTCGAAAAAATCGAAAGTGAATTACGTTCTGAAATGGATAAATATCATTACACATCGCTTGCCGATTTCAAAGGAAAAATCCAATACATTCAAGAAAATGATGCCATTTCAGGTGCCTCACATTAAAATCAAAAAGTGCCATTCACTAGTTTCAGAAGTGAATGGCACGTTTTTATATTTTAGTTTTCATTAAAAATATCACGCGTATAGACTTTATCCTTATAAGGTTTCAATTCATCTTGAACACGATTCGCGATAATGACATCAGACATTTCTACAAATGTTTCGAAATCTTTAATCACATCACTATTTGAAAATGTCTCGTCTGTCAGTTCTGGTTCAAAGATGACAACTTTGACGCCTTCAGCTCGAATGCGTTTCATGACTCCTTGAATTGCTGATTGACGGAAATTATCAGACCCTTCTTTCATTGTTAGACGGTAAATCCCAACAACTTCAGGATTTCTTTTCAGTACCATATTTGCAATATGATCTTTACGTGTCGAATTCGCATCGACAACAGCAGTCATAATATTTTGAGGAATATCTTGATAATTCGCTAGCAATTGTTTGGTGTCTTTAGGTAAACAATACCCACCATAACCAAAGGAAGGATTATTATAATGATCCCCAATACGTGGGTCTAAGCTGACTCCTTCAATAATTTGACGTGTATCCAATCCACGTACTTCTGCATAAGAATCCAATTCATTAAAATATGCTACACGCAAAGCTAAATATGTATTTGCAAATAATTTAATCGCTTCAGCTTCAGTAGAGTCCGTGAACAAACATGCAATATTTTCTTTCAAAGCACCTTGCTTGAATAACTCTGCCAATTGTTTCGCACGTTCAGATTTTTCTCCAATAACAATGCGTGATGGATATAAATTATCTTCCAATGCTTTTCCTTCACGTAAAAATTCAGGTGAGAAGATAATTCGATCGGTGTCATATTTTTTACGAACACTCTCAGTATACCCTACTGGAATCGTTGATTTGATAACAATTAAAGCATGGTCATTATAAGCCAATGCATCTTCAATCACGGCCTCTACTGTACTAGTGTCAAAATAATTTTCATTTTCATCATAATTTGTTGGCGTTGAAATAATAATATAATCTGCATTCTTATGCGCTTCTTCCGCATCAGTTGTAGCAGTCAAATCCAACTCCTTTTCAGCGAAATATTGTTCAATCATTACGTCATGAATTGGTGAAATTCTTTGATTAATTTGCTCAACTTTTTCAGGAATAACATCGAGCGCGATGACATGATTATGCTGAGCCAATAAGACTGCTAATGATAAACCAACGTAACCTGTACCTGCAACTGTAATATTATATTTTTTCATAACAACCTCTTCTATTTAATTATTCTTTCCATACTACCTAAACGATTGATTCGTTTAAATGTCATCTATAGTAATTTTCTTTATTTTTAGAGCATCTCTATAATATTGCATAACATTCTCAATACTATAATAGCTCAATTTGTTATTTATTTCATCTTTTTATTAACGCATACATTTCATTAAATGAGATAGCGTTTTCTGAAATATGTGATATACTTAACACAAATGATTTAAGGAGATGTATATATGACTCTATTACAAGATAAAGTTGCGATTATTACTGGAGCAGGATCAGGATTTGGACGTGCAACAGCTGAATTATTCGCCAAAGAAGGCGCTAAAATTGTGGCTGTCGATTTAAATCAAGATACTGCGAATCAAACAGCACAAGCAATCGTTGATGCTGGCAGACAAGCGATCGGCGTGGCTGCGGATGTCGCAAATGAAGAAAATGTTAAAGCATTTATCGATGCTGCAATCAATGAATTTGGTAAAATTGATATTTTATTCAATAATGCTGGTATCTATGCGCCAGGAAATGTTGAGACAACTTCCATTGAAGACTGGAATCGCTCAGTAAATGTTAACATGACTGCTCTATTCTTGGCTGCAAAACATGCAATGCCACACTTATTAGAGTCGAAAGGAAATATCATCAATACAGCTTCTGCTGGCGGAATCATTGGTTTTCCTGACGCAGTTGCCTATGCTACCACTAAAGGTGCTGTCATTTCCTTTACTCGAGCGGTTGCTGTGGATTATGCAGATAAAGGTGTTCGTTCTAATGCTATTTGCCCTGGTACAGGTGAGACTGGCATGACGAAAGAATTATTAGAAGTCCCAGAAATTCGTGATGGCTTCTTAGCACCTATCCCAATGAAACGCCTTGGACAACCTGAAGATATCGCAAATGCTGCACTCTTCTTAGCAAGTGACCAAGCATCTTACATTACCGGACATGCATTGCCAGTTGATGGTGGTTGGACAATGTCTTAATTTTAATTAAAAAGTTCACATTTTCTAAAAAAGAAAATGTGAACTCTTTTTTATTTACGACTATTCCAAGACAAATCTTGACCATTGGTATTGATGACTTGTTGATACCAATAAAATGAATCTTTTCTAGAGCGATTTAAAGTACCGTTGCCATAATTATCTCTATCCACATAAATAAAACCATAACGTTTTTTCATTTCACCTGTTCCCGCAGAAACCAAATCGATACAACCCCAAGGTGTATAGCCGATAATTGGGATGCCATCTTCTTCAATCGCTAGCTGCATTTGTTCTATATGCTCTGCAAGATAGGCGATACGATAATCATCATGAATCGAGCCATCTTCCTCCACTTTATCAATAGCACCCAGTCCATTTTCCACAACAAACAATGGTTTTTGATATCTGTCCCACAATGTATTGATCGTCGTTCTAAAGCCCAGAGGGTCAATTGCCCAACCCCATTCTGAATCTTCCAAATAAGGATTTTGCAATCCAACAAAAGCATTTCCAGTTGTTTCTACTCCATCAGCAACGACAGATGTAGCTGTCCTAGTTGAGTAATATGAAAAAGTGATATAATCAACAGTATTTTCTTTCAACACCTTTTTATCTTCTTCTGTTAGACCAATGTCAATCCCTTCTCTTTCATATTTCTTTAAGACCCATCTTGGATACTCTCCACGTGATTGAACATCAATAAAATAAAAATTCTCTTGATTAGCCTTTTGAGCTCGTCTTTGATCTTCTGGATGGGCACTATAAGCATAATAATCTCCGGCTGCAATCATACATCCCATTTTTGCTTCAGGATCGATTTCACGTAATGCCCTTGTTGCTTTCGCACTTGCTACTAATTCATGATGCGCTGCTTGGTATTGAACGACTTCTGGGTTCTCTTCTTCCTCAAAGTAAATTCCTGCTCCCATAAAAGGTAAATGGAGTATCATATTAATTTCATTAAATGAAATCCAATATTTTACTTTGCCTTTGAATCTCGAAAATAATGCGGTTGCATATTTTTCAAATAGATCAATCATCTGTCTACTCTTCCAAGAGCCTAATTCATCGATCAGAGTCTTAGGAACATCAAAATGATTAATTGTAATCACTGGCTCAATATCATACTTTAATAATTCATCGATAATATTTTCATAGAATTTTAACCCTTCTTCATTAGGTTTATCTTCAAATCCTGTCGGAAAAATTCGTGACCATGCAATGGAGAAACGATAAGCTTTAAATCCCATCTCCGCAAACAAAGCAATATCTTCCTTATATCGATGATAAAAATCGATTGCCTCATGTGAAGGATAAAACGCACCTTCCGGCACTTCACTATAATGCATCTCTCCACGTGTAACTGCTAATCGATGGTCTCCAGCGGGAATTAAATCCACACTCGTTAGCCCTTTTCCACCTTCTAAATAACCGCCTTCTAATTGATTTGCTGCAGTAGCGCCACCCCATAAAAATTCTTGTTTCATAGCTCCTCCTTAAATAATAGAAATGAAAATAGTTTCAATCAAACACTCTTATATTCACAATATCACAT
Organism: Aerococcaceae bacterium; assembly: GCA_043424535.1. Classification (GTDB taxonomy): domain Bacteria; phylum Bacillota; class Bacilli; order Lactobacillales; family Aerococcaceae; genus DSM-111022. Next base: position 3,124 of record JBHWOV010000097.1, on the reverse strand, counting down.
CGAACTTTATTTTTTTGAATATTAAATCATTATCTCTTTGAGACCGTTGTAAACAAATAATCTCCTTGACTCACCGAACTTTTATCCGTCAACAAAATATCTTCATAATCATTCGAATTTGTTACGATGATTGGCGTTTCTAATGAATAACCTGATTCTGAAATATATTGCATATCAAAGTGAATTAATTCTTGTCCTGCTGTAACTTTATCTCCTGCCTTTACAAGCGTTTCATAACCTTCACCTTCTAAAGCAACTGTATCCACTCCTATATGAATAAGAATTTCTGTACCATTTTCCGTCTTTAAGCCTATCGCATGACCCGTCGGAAACAGGCTCACAATTTCAGCATTCGCTGGAGAATAGACGACACCATGGTCCGGAATAATGGCTACTCCTTTGCCCATTGCACCTGATGAAAATACAGGATCACTGACTTCTGATAGGGATATAATTTTTCCATTCAGCGGACTTGCTATAATGTCTTCACTTAAAGAAGTAACTATTTCCTCTGTAGTTGCTAATTTTGTATTTGTTTCATCTTTAAAATCTTTTTCTTTAGGCATTGTTTCTGAGGCTTCGCCCTGAATATTCGGTATCCCGATAATTAAAGTGAATACAAATCCTAATACTGTTAACATAACAAATGAAATAATACGGTTCCAGACATTCATCGGATTATGGGGATCAATATAATTAGGAATAGCGAATACCCCTAGTCCGCCCATATTCATTTGCGTTAAATTCACATAGCCATTAAATACTCCTATTAGAGCATTCGCAGCGATGACTCCACCAAAAACTTTACGCATCGGTAACATTAAACCATATACTGCTTGCTCCGTCACACCAAAGAAAGCTGGAAGAGCTGCACTTGCAGCAATTTGTTTCGTCTTCTGCTCATTACTTTTCCATAATATTGCTAAAATGGCTCCAAAAATCGGAAAGGTAGACCCCAATACTGCACTCTCAATGACAGAATAACCCTGACCTGTATATTGCAGAACCATTAGTGGAATGATTCCCCAATGTAAACCAAAAATCACTAAAATTTGCCAAGCCGCTTGCAATACTACATGGAATACAATGCGATTAAATGTATACAACCATGAGATAAACGCGACAATAAGGTTCGCTATCCATGTTGCCATTGGGCCAATAACAAGTAAAGAAAACGTGCCTGCAATGACAATTGTCAATAAAGGAGTTAAAAATGACGTAAACATTTGTGGCATCCATCTTTTTATCCAATTTTCAATCTTCGAAGCAACCAACATCGTTAATATTATTGGAATGACAGAGCCATAATAACTACCGCTAGGTGGTAAAATAATTGGGATACCTAAGAATGTGTTAAATACTTCTGCAGCAAAAGGTGTTCCTTCAAACAATGTATACACTGCTTGTGATTCACCTGCAATACCACCTAACATGCCAAGCGAAGGATATAATAGCACACTCCCGACAGCTATAGCTGTAAATACGTTCATTTTAAATGTTCTAGCGGATGTGATGATAAGTGCTACTGGTAATAATTGAAATAACCCATCTCCTAAAATATTCCATACTTGCATAAATCCAGTCGACGGATCAACACCCATTGCTATCAACATTGCGCCAATACCTTTGATTAAACCGGCTGCAGACAGTGCGCCTAATAAGGGTTGGAATAAACCAGACAATAAGTCGATAAACTTATTTAAAATAGAATGATTATCTTCAACTTGAGACTCACCAGAAGATTCACTTTCTCCAATGCTTTCTAGGTTGACGATTGCATCATAAACTGCCCCTACCTCATTACCTATTACTACTTGATACTGACCGCTCGCTTCAACGACGGTAACAATTCCCTCACGTTTCTTCAAATAGTCAGTATCTGCTTTTGAGGAATCTTTTAAATTAAAACGTAAACGAGTGACACAATGCCTTAAAGCTTCGATATTTTCCTTGCCACCTACATGAATAATAATATCTTTTGCTAAATCATCATATTTTTGTTGCGCCATATTGATGCCTCTTTTCTCTTTTGCTATTTACAAAAAATAATTAAATATAAGAACATCTCCTTAAATATAAAAAACCTAAATAGAGCCCTTTGATAAGTGCTTTCCATTTAGGTTTGGCCTAATTGAATAGTAACCATACATGATCATTCCTAATTTAAAAATATTATAACAACGCCCATACTGCATTGCAAGGGCTTTCAATTTAGAATAATCAAGTAACTTTAGTTGTGATATCTCTTATATCAATCCAAAAGTCTCAAATGCTTTGTATAGCCCGTCTTCGTCAACCGCATTCGTAATATAATCTGCCATCCCTTTGATTTCATCGCCCCCGCTCGCAACCGCAATCCCGACGCCGGCATATTCGAGCATAGGGATATCAACCGATGCATCGCCAAGGGCCATCATTGCATCTCGATTTAAGTCAAAATGATTTTGTAAAAATGCTAACGCTGTTCCCTTATTAATATTTGCCTGTGCAACATCACCGAAAAGCGCTTTTTCACCTTTGCCACCCCAAGTATTGACTTGAAATGTATCAAAATAAGAAACAGCTTGTTCATAGTCTTCATAAGAATCTAAAATAAAAGAAATTTTATTGACATCGTCTCGGATGGGATTTTCACCATAAATCATATCTGGAAAGATATCCTCTACTGAAAAGTCATCATCCGTTTCCTTACCTTTAGATTCAACATATTGGCGGATGGTGTCCTTACCACGCTCTCGAAATCCCGCTGATCCATACAATCCTAAATTCGCCTCAATATAATATTCTAGTCCTCTATTATCTAACCAATCAACAATTCGTTCAACGTCTTCTATAGGCAAAGCGAGATGCAATAAAGTTTCATCATTCACTTCAATATAATTGCCATTGCCTCCAATATATCCATCGAAACCAATATCCAAAATATAATCATACATTTCAGCCTTTGACCGGCCGGTGACAATAAATATACGATGTCCGTTTTGCCGTGCTCTACGGATAGCAATAACAGCGGATTCTGGTAATACATTATTATAATTGACAATTGTTCCATCAACATCAAGGAAAACAGACCATTGTTTTTTCATATAGTTTCCTCCTGACTATTTTTTATCAATTAAAATTT
>JBHWOV010000096.1:0-3447 GCA_043424535.1 Aerococcaceae bacterium | reverse complement strand
ATTCTGTGCCCAATCTACTACTTCTTGGTATCTGTTCATATACTCTTCATCTAACACATAATCAGAGTCCATGCGGTAATTGAGAGTTAAAGGAATTCGGATACTTTGGAAACCCTCGGCTTTTATGGCTTGAAGCAATTCACGGTTGACAATAGGGTTATCCCAAGTAGTCTCTCCTGAATCTTTTTCCATGTCATAACTGTCAAAAGTGTTTCCTAAATTCCATCCAACGCCCATCGCATCCACATAAGAAATTGAAGAGGATGTCTCTTCTGCCAACGCTGTGAAGGGCTCTACGTATTGGCTAATGACCCCTACTAATAATAGAATTTGAATTATTTTCATCATTGCCACCCCTCCAAATTACTGTTTGTATAGGTCTTTCAATAAATTATTTGCAAAAGATAATTGAGCCTTCAATTCTAAAACTTCTTGTTCAAGCTGAGCCACACGATCATCATAATTACGCTCATTTATATTTGATTGAGGGGTTGCCTCGTTACGGTCATGAGTCGCTGCTTCATTATTATCATTCGACTTCGAATGACGGCTACCCCCAATATTTGAATGATGATGGGCGTAATTATGATCATCAAACCGATTTTGAAAGCCTTGTTTTTTATCTGACTCTTGATTCTGGTGACCACTGGTGTTTGACGGTATTTTAGGGGGTCCCTCATTGTGTATTAATTGAATTTGATTACCCTCTTCATCTGGTTCAGCAAGATGGCTACCCCCAATTGAGACTGTTTCTGGTGAATTTACACCACTCATTTGTTGGTTCTTTGCTTGCTCTTTTTTCTCTTCTTGTTGATTGCCTAGATTATCACTTATCATAGGCGCTACAACTGCTTCGGATTCTTCAACATGCAACACACTACCGTCTTGAAAATTAACGACTTTTCGATTGTTTTGTTCTTGAACGTGTTCGCTTTCAGATTGATTCATTTCTTTTATATCTTCGATGGTTATTACCTCTGAATTATCTGAATCTTCATCTATAATATGTTGATTATTTGATAGATTTTTAATTTGTTGATTACCACCTACTTGATAAGCCCCTTCTGGAAGATCAAAGTATGAATGATCATCATCGCAATCTAATTCTTGCTCTAGTTCCGTTATTTGCTTCATTTCATTAATATAATCAAGTAGCAGTTGGTTTTCATGACTCAGTGTTTCGGCTTCTAGATGAAGGTCATTATACTTTGTTTCCATATCTGTATACAAATTATCGAGATAGTCTTGTACATCTTGGCGATCATAGCCACCGAATAAGGAACGTTTTATTTGAGTTGATTCTTTCATTCACTTACACCTCTTCATTTATTCACTAAGATAGAAAGGGAAAAATTGATCCGTTAAGTTCTGCGGACTATAAGACACAAAAATATAATCAAAATCGCCTTCTTCGACAATCTCCTCGATACTTCCCCCATAATAACGCGGGTCAACCATCATTGTATCTTCTGTTCCCAAGCTAAAAAAGGAAGCGACAGGAACAATCAATGAGTCTTTAATAAATAACACACGAGGCCCAGTATCGTCCATTTGATTCATCACTTGTACAATTCCTGGATTTCCATCCATATAAGTAAAGTATTTATCATTTTCTGGACTATATTTATCGCCCTCTTGAGTAAGAATACTTGTATTTAAAATTGAATTTTCAAAACGACCTTCGCGCCTAACTTCATTTGTCCCTGAAGCTTCATAAACAAAGAAGTCTGTTTCAAATTTTGGATAAATCAATGTAAAATCTTCGATGTCTGTATATAATTGACCGACACTTCGTCCCATTGACCCTAAGTAAGCATCTTCATAAACAATTTGATTATAATTATTGATATCCGTGACATAGTCCTTATTATTAAAATTTAAGCCATGACGTTTTTCTAATTCCTCAACGAGTTGAGTATATGCCCAAAATGTTGTTTCAATATTCCAATGGTGATCTGTTTTGTAGAAACTCTCTTCCGTACTTCGACCTTGTTCGCTCATGAGTTCACGGAAATCGATATACTCCACATTAAAGTTTTGTAAATACCCAAGAAACTGATCTGCCGTTTCATTCGCATAATTATAAGGTAACCCTACTTCATACTCCGTTACCCCACGCTCATATTTATCCGGTGTCATCAAATATATCACTTCAGCGCCCTTTGCTTCAGCAACCTGGTTCAATCTTCCCATTTGACTGGCTAAATGAACCGTTTCGTTTGGTCCTGTAGTAAAGTAAGTATAATGCATATGACCTTCTGAATCTTTTACCATTGAGAAATTCTCAACCTCATTCTTCAACATCAAACGTTGCAAATAACCATACCCTTCAATGTAAGAATATTTATCAGCAACATTATCCGTTATGATTGACTGGGTCTCACTTACAAAACGTGTCATATTTTCATTACTTGGTTCTTCCTCAGAGAGTACAAAGGAGTTAACATAGTCCATAATCTGAGCATGGTTCGCGTCCCAATTCATCCACGCTGAATAAAAAATAAACGCAAAAAACAAACATGCGGTTATTACCTTCTTTAATTTGAACATTGCCATGACACCACCTAAAATTGAAAATATATAAAGGATTCATACGTTCCTTTAATAATATAAGAAACAGATATTATAAATAATACCATCATGACGATAGGATAAAGTAATTGAATCACTCCTTTAAAGGGAATGCTTTCGCTAACACGATGTGGTGTTACCCCATCGTTTAATGACATTCTCTGACGCATCGTAATGCCATTGACGAACCAATAATTCACATAATGTGCGACCGGCATACTGAAAATAATTCCAGCTATAAAGAAAATGCCATACTCTCTTAGGAACATCCAGACATAGTCATTCACAATTGGTTGCGTGAATACATTGAACATACTTCCAATATAACTACCTGCTTCAGTTAGTGAATTTGATCTGAAGATGACCCAACCTATCATCACAATAAACATAGTATAGACATAACGTAATTGATTACTTAGAGTCGACTGCTCAAAGTTGGTCATTCGCTCAATCGCAATAAAAATAAAATTCCATAGTCCCCAAACTAGAAAAGTCCAGTTAGCCCCATGCCAGATTCCTGTTGCCAGCCATACTACGGCCATATTCCGTAATATCAAATCCTGGTTTCTCATTCGGGATCCCCCTAGAGGAAAGTAAATATAAAATTTAAACCATTGTCCTAGACTAATATGCCAGCGGCGCCAAAATTCAGAAATTGAACGCGAAACATATGGATAATTGAAGTTTTCTGCTAAATCAAAGCCAAATAACTGGGCAATTCCAATGGCCATATCAGAGTAACCTGAGAAGTCATAATAAATTTGCAATGTATAAGCAATAATACCTAACCAAGCTAGTAGAACCGACATATTATCCATTTGATTTAACTCAAATATACGGTCAGCAACTATCCCCATTTGATTCGCAATCAATACT
>JBHWOV010000095.1:0-3826 GCA_043424535.1 Aerococcaceae bacterium | reverse complement strand
TTTATATTATTTCTTTATATTTTATGTATATTTTTTCTATGCCTCTAGAAGAAGCCTTAATGTTAGCAGGATTTAATCGTTATATGATGACAATTATTATTTTTAATTATGGAATATTTACATTATCATTGATATATATTTTTGAAGAAATTGAAATTCATGCGAATACTAATCAGTCGTTTAAATTTACGATGTTCTTTAGCTCATTGCTATTTATACTAGGAGTAGTTCTAAATTTGGGAAAAACATATCAACTAGACTCGGTCCATGATAAAATAACTTATGATCTCAATAAAGTCACTAATCATTCAATACCTATTAATAGTGATAAGTTTTTAATTATTAGTAATTCTAAAGAAAGAGGATTTATTAATGTTGCAGGGAATTATTATTTATTTAGTGACCATGTAAAAAGTAGGGATACTTTTATGTTAGATAATAGTGAGTTTCAGGAACTAATCAATGATTTTGATTATTTGGTAGTTATATCTAATATTTCTGATTTCAATCATTTAATGAAAGTGAACTATGATATTATAGTTACTGAAGGGATAATTGATGTTAATGAATTAAACTCAATTGGATATATTGAGTAAATCACTATATTAAATTGTCAGTGTAACAAGGTATTATAATGGAAAATAACAATTTCCAAACCACACAAGTCTAAGAGAAGGCTGTGTGGTTTTTGATTGATTTCTTCAGATAAAATTAAGTTGTATAAAGCTCTAAACAACATATTATTTGTTATAATGATGCTATATATATAAACGAAGGAGATTGAACATGAGTATTTATCAAGAGCTAGTAAATAAAGAAACAAGCCTTTCCATTATTGGTTTAGGCTATGTAGGTATGCCTATTGGGATTGCTTTTGCTAAAAAAATTAAAACGATTGGTTATGATTATAATAAAGAAAAAATTGACCTATATTTAAAAGGCCAAGATCCAACCAAAGAAGTTGGCGATAAAGCAATCAAAGAAACAAGTCTTCAATTCACTAACAACCCTGAGGATTTAAAGAATGCTAAGTTCCATATTGTTGCAGTGCCAACGCCTATCAACCATGATAAGACACCGAACTTGCATCCAGTAACTTCAGCTACAAAAACACTAGGTCAAAACTTGACTAGGGGCTCATATGTTATTTATGAATCAACTGTTTATCCTGGAGTCACAGAAGATGTTTGTATTCCAATTCTTGAAGAAGAATCTGGATTAAAACATGGTCTAGATTTCCAGGTAGGCTATTCACCTGAACGAATCAATCCAGGAGACAAGGTAAATACGTTAGAAAATATCGTAAAAATAGTCTCAGCAGCAAATTATGATGCTGTAGATGAAATTGCTAAAGTATATGAGTTGGTAATTAAAGCTGGCATTCATAAAGCACCAAGTATCAAGGTTGCTGAAGCGGCTAAAGTAGTGGAAAATAGTCAACGAGATATCAATATTGCTTTCATGAATGAACTTGCTTTAGTGTTTGATCGCATGGGTATTGATTCCAAAGATGTTGTAGATGCTATGAATACTAAGTGGAATGCCTTAGGTTTTACACCAGGTTTAGTTGGTGGGCATTGTATTGGCGTAGATCCTTATTATTTTATTTATGAAGCGGAAAATTTAGGTTATCATAGCCAAATTGTTGCTTCGGGCCGTAAAATTAATGATGACATGGGTCGTTATATTGCAGATAAAGTTCTAAAGAAATTAGTCATCGCTGGGAAAAATCCGAAAGAGTCAAATGTTGTCATTCTTGGACTAACATTTAAAGAACATACACCAGACACACGAAATTCCAAAGTAGATGATATTATTACCCGTTTACGAGAATATAATATGAAACCAACTGTGGTAGACTCGTGGGCAAATCCAGCAGATGCTAAAAAAGAATACAATGTTGATTTAACTGAGTTATCTGATGTGAGAGATGCAGACTGTATTATTTTAGCAGTGGGACATGACGAATTTAAAACTTTATCACTAAACGAATTTGATGCACTTTACAAATCGGATATACCAAACGATGAAAAAATTATGATTGACGTGAAGAGTGTATTAGATAAACAAGCCTTTATAGACAATGGCTACACCTACTGGAGACTATAATAGCTGGTTACAAAAAAACTAACAAAACGCTTGGGGAAATTAACTATATTCCTCAAGCGTTTATTATGTTTGATATAATGAGTAAAAGAAATTAAAGGGGTTTAAGTTCTGTGTTAACAATAGTCGTGCCTTGCCATAATGAAGAAAAAAGTATTCCATTATTTTTTGAAGCGGTCGAAGCTCAAAAAGACAAAATGGTTACTACATTCGAATATATTTTTGTCAACGATGGGTCAAAAGATCAAACATTTAATGTTATAAAAGACTTAGCCCGTACCTATAGTCATGTCCATTATATTCATTTTTCGCGAAATTTCGGTAAAGAGGCGGCGATGTTTGCTGGTTTAAAAAAAGCTAAAGGTGATTTTGTGTCTGTTATGGATGCAGACTTACAGGACCCACCAGAGCTTTTGCCACAAATGTTTAATATGCTACAGATGAACTCAGACTTAGACTGTGTAGGGACGAGACGTATTGATAGAGACGGGGAATCTGTTACGCGGTCAATATTTGCGAAAACTTTTTATAAATTAATGGACAAAATTTCAGATGCCCAATTAGTGGATGGCGCGCGTGATTATCGTATGATGCGACGCCAAATGGTAGATGCTATTCTGACATTAACGGAGTATAATCGGTTTTCAAAAGGTTTGTTCACTTGGGTAGGATTTAATACAGAGTATTTAACATTTCATAATCGAGAACGCGTAGTAGGTGAAACATCTTGGTCTTTTAAGCAACTATTCCATTATTCGATTGAAGGAATTATTAATTTTTCTGATTTACCTTTATCTATTGCGACCTATCTGGGCACAATTTCTTGTATTATAGCCATCTTGTCGATTATCGTAATTGTATTACGGACACTTATTTTTGGTGACCCAACACAAGGTTGGCCGTCATTAGCTTCCATTATTTTATTATTAGGTGGAATCCAACTTTTATGTATTGGGATTATTGGCAAGTATGTTGGGAAAATCTATTTAGAAACTAAGAATAGGCCTTTATATATTATTAAAGATACAGATATAAATGACCAACAATCACACCAAGAGTATGAAGAAGAATAGAGATTGTGTATGAAGAAAATTGTCCATCAATTTATCAAATTTGGTGTTGTAGGAATCATTGCCTCAATTATTGATTTCGGTTTGTTAGCAATTTTAACAGAATACCTAGGTATTCATTATCTTGTTTCTGCAGCTATCTCTTTTATTGTGGCAACTATTTTTAATTACATTGCTTCAATGAAATTTGTGTTTGAGAGTCGATATGAAAAAGAGCGGAAGCATCAAGAGTTGTTCATTTTTGTCATCCTATCCTTAGTAGGATTGGGATTAAACCAAGTATTGATGTGGTTCTTTGTTGAAATAACAGTTCTACATTATATAATCGCCAAAGTATTAGCAACAATTTTAGTCATGGCTTGGAATTTTATTTCTCGTAAGACTTGGTTAGAAAAATGATTTAGTTTGTCTATGATATGGTCAATCTCATAGTGACTAGAAAAGAATAATAAAAAACGCTACCGACCAACTTAGTTTCTTAAGTTGGTCGGTAGCGTTTTTTGTAATCAATATTAGTTATTTGCTTCTTCTAATACTTTAACTTGTTCTTCTAATCCACTGATACGTGTTTCCATATCAGTTAATTGAATATTTAATTCTTCGGATGCATTCCATTCTGCGGGTTCTTCATTAGGGCTTAATGCCATAAG
>JBHWOV010000094.1:0-14269 GCA_043424535.1 Aerococcaceae bacterium | reverse complement strand
TGAATTGAAAACAGGCGAGAAGATAAAATTTTAGTTGTTTAATAAAAGCAAGCGAACCATTGTCACATGGTTCGCTGGTTTTCAATTTGTTATAATTAAATTCAGATATTAATAGAATATCGATTGAATAGAAATTAGAGTGGGACGGACAGCTGAATGAATTCCAAATATCGACATAGTCCAGAAATACTACAGAAGGACGAAGTATAAAAGAATTATAATTGAAATCGATTTCAGTTCTGAAGTCAAGAATTATATGACAGACAAATCTTTAATTTAAATCATAAAGGAGTTGAGAAAATGAAAATATTAATCGTTGAAGATGATCCAATCATTGCCAAAGCATTGGCTCAAGGACTCACCAAATACGACTACCAATCACATATTGTCACTGACTTTGAGGGAGTCATGGAAGATTTCCAGGAACTTCAGCCCCATCTCGTCTTGATGGACGTCAATCTACCTTTTTTCAATGGATATTATTGGTGTAGCCAAATCCGATCCCAGTCTACTGTGCCTATTATTTTTATATCTTCAGTGACTGACCAGATGGATCAGCTCATGGCTATTCAGATGGGAGCAGATGATTATATTACTAAACCATTGGACATTCAATTGACTTTGGCTAAGATTCAGGCTCTTCTTCGGCGGTCTTATGATTTCTCCCAGCAGGAAATCAAACAGGCAAGCTTTAATGGGGTAAGCTTAGACGAGAATCAGGCTCAGCTGCTTTATGAAGGAGAGTCGGTAGCTTTGACCTTTACCGAACTACAAATTTTAAAATGTTTATTTAACAAAGGAGCTGCCTATAGCCTGAGAGAAGAGATTCTTGATTTTTGCTGGCAAAATGAACAGTTTATTGATGATAATACGCTGGCAGTGAATATTTCCCGACTGCGTAAAAAGATGAAATCTATCGATTTAAATAATTTTATTTTGACTAAAAAAGGGCTTGGCTACCATTTGAACGATGGCCTCTTATCTAATGAAAGTAACGACAAGGAGGCAAAAGAATGAAATTTCTCTTTAATGATTTTTTATTAAAAGAATGGTCCTATCTAGTCTTTCAGGTATTCGCGCTCTTCATTTTATCTTTGACTGTTTACCTTTTTGGTTTATCTTGGCAGTCGTTGAGTCTGGCATTGGCCTTGATACTTATTTTTGATCTGCTTTTTTATGGGAGACGATTTTTGAAATTCAAACGTCAGGCGGACTTACAAGCTAAAATCAGTCAACTAGAAGAAGAGTTAGCTCAGGTACAGGAAGCAACTAGACTACACCGCTTAGATTTGGAGGAGTATTTTCTGATTTGGTTACATCAAATCAAAACGCCCATTACTGCCGCCTATCTCTTATTAGACCAAAATCAAGACTTAGACATAATGGAGAAAAAGGCACTAGAACAAGAATTGATTAAGATAGAAAATTATACTAACTTAGTCTTAAATTACTTGAAGGTGACCAATCCCTCAAGAGACTTGGAAGTCTCTCAGGTGGACATCTATGAGATTATTACGTACCTAATCAAACGTTATCGGAGTCAATTTATTCAGAAAAATATCATCTTGAATCTGGAATTGACTGCTGATAGACGAGAAGATTATTTAGTGACGACGGATGCCAATTTGACTAGTTTGATGATTGAACAAATTCTATCGAATGCCCTTAAATACACTCATAAAGGAAGCATCACCATTGCCTATGACGATGAACAACATATCTTGACGATTGCTGATACGGGTATTGGAATTCAAGCAGAGGACCTTTCTAAGATTTTTTATAAAGGTTATTCGGGGCATAATGGCCAGCTCAATAAGAAGTCTTCAGGTATTGGCTTGTACTTAGTGGACCTGATTTCCAAACGTTTGGGTCAGAAAGTCATGATTCAGTCAAAAGTGGGTCAGGGGAATGTGTTTACGATTCATTTCAATCTTACAGAATTGTAAGTTAAGTGTAAGAATAGATAAAGGCAAGCATGTGGTTAAGGCTTTATACTAGATTTAAATTAATTTAGGAGGAGATTTTGTGATATTAGAAGTTAACCACATTAATAAAGTATATAAAAGCCGAGGCCATGAAACGATTGCCTTACGGGATGTTGATTTCTCAGTTCAAGAAAATGAATTCGTCGCTATTATGGGGGAATCAGGTTCAGGTAAATCAACCTTGCTTAACATTTTAGCGACTTTTGACCAACCTAGCCAAGGTCAGGTCTTACTTAAAGACCAAGACTTAGCCCAAATTAAATCCAACGAGCTGGCTAAGTTCCGCCGCGAGCAGTTGGGATTTGTTTTTCAAGATTCTGCCTTATTGGATTCTTTTACTAACAAGGATAATATTCTTCTGCCATTAGTCTTGTCGAATGTCTCTCAAGCAACCATGCAAGAGCGTTTGAGCCAATATGCTAAATTTTTGGGGATTGGGAAGTTTTTGGACAAGTTTCCCTATGAAGTATCTGGTGGCCAACAACAAAGAGTAGCTATTGCACGTGCGTTAATTAATCAACCTAAAATCCTTTTGGCCGATGAACCGACTGGGGCTTTAGACTCCAAAAACTCTGATCAGATCATGAAGGTTTTCAAAGCTGTTAATCAGGCAGGTAATACCATTTTAATGGTGACTCATTCTATACGCGCCGCTTCAGCTGCCAGCCGGATTTTATTTATCCGAGATGGAATTATTTTTCATGAACTTTATCGGGGACAGCAATCGGACCAAGAATTTCAGGAAAGAATTGCTGATAGCATGAGTCTCGTTAGTCAGCGAGGTGTCTAGAATGAAAAATGCTATTTTAAGCAAATTGGCGGTTAAGAGTCTGCATGGTCAACGTAAAGTATTTTACCCCTTTACGATAGCTTTAATGATCTTATTTGCTATTGAATTTATTATGTTGTCCCTGGCCCAAAATGACTATCTCCAATCTAAAAGGGAACTTGTCACTCATATTCTTTCAATTGGGCTGTTCTTTGTCAGCGTTTTGGTTATCGCTATTTCAATCTATACCTCTAGCTTTGTAAGGAAAAACTTGTCCAAGGAATATGGTTTGTTTAGTGTCTTAGGCTTGGAGAAAAAACATTTGGTTTTTATTGCGAGTTTGCAATTGCTTTTAGTCTTTTTAGTGACAGCGGTATTTTTAATTGCTTTAGGCTATTTGACCGGCCACTTTATTTTTAAGGGCTTAAATCTAGCCATGCAAGATACGGGAACTACCTTTATGGAATATCCTTTCGAGTGGCCTATCGTTCTTGAAAATCTAGCGGTGATGTTGGTAGCATTCCTAGGGATTTTTATAACTTGGGTTTGGAATATTATTCGCCTAGATACCATAAAATTAATGAAGACAGACCGCAAAGGAGAGGGTCAACCTAAATCTCGCTGGCTATTGTTATTTGTAGGTCTAGCTATGGTAGGGGCTGGCTATTATATCGCTCTGACTACCAGTTCCGTCGTAAATGCTTTGACTTGGATTTTTGTTGCCATCGCCTTAGTGATGGTAGGGACCTATTTCTTGTTCTTGTCTTTAATCACCATCGTCTTAAAAGCAGTTCAAAATTCTAGGATTTATTATCAGAAAGCCAATATTTTTATCTCAACGGCTGGCATGTTGCAACGCATTCAAAACTCAGCCTTGTCTTTGGCTTCGATTGCCATCCTAATTTCGGGCGTAGTCCTCGTTATGACGATGACCCTGACTGTTTACCGTAATATTGAAGAGACGATTTCCCGGACAGCTCCGTCTGACTTTAAGGTAGAATTTTATGCACCTCAGGAAGAAGCTAGCAAAATCATGATGGAGGATACCTTGAAGGAAGTGGAGTCCATCAGCCAAGTTACTAATGTAGCACGTACCAAGAATATCTTTACTACAGCCGATTTTGACGGTCAGGAACTTTCAGCGCTCAAACCAGACCATTTGAAAGGGCAACCGGTCTTTCTCATCATGGAAACTGCCGAATCTTATAATGAATTAATGGGTGAGACGATCGATTTAAAAGAAGATGAAGTACTATTAACTTCCAATTTAATCAATACTGACAAAATCAATCAACTTAAAATTAGTGATCACAGCTTTAAAAGTTTGCCTGTCGATCCTAAGATTGTGCCAGTTGAAATGGGGATAGAAGTTATTTACCTTGCCTTCGCTAATCAAGAGCTATTAGATCAAGCTGTGGCTCATTTTCCAACTTACAATGCTCAAGGTCAACCAATGGATAATGCCTATTATTATAATTTGTATTTTGATGTAGCAGACAAAGAGGATCAGGTCCAAGAACGTTTGGAATATTTAAGAAATCATCCTAAAAACCCCGATTTAGCAGGGATGGATTTTTCCAGTCGAGAAGGAATAGCTAGTATTCAATATGAAACCAATGGTGGAGTAATTTTTATTGGGGCTGTGGTCTCTTTTGTCTTGTTGGTAGGGACAATTCTGATGCTCTATTATAAACAAATTTCTGAAGGCCAAGCTGACCGTGGACAGTTTGAGATTATGGCAAAGGTTGGCTTACCTCAGCCTTTAATCAAGCGAACCATCGCGGTTCAATTAATTTGGATTTTTGCTCTGCCAGTACTTGTTGCTATCATCCACAATATGGTAGCCAGTAAGATTGTTTACAAGCTTTTAGGGTTGGTAGGTGTCAGTCAGCCTTGGCTTTACGCAAGTTCACTATTGCTAGTTATCAGTGCTTTTGTAATGATCTATCTTTTAGCATACTGGTCAAGTTCACGAGCCTATTATGAGATTGTTCAGGAAGGCTAACAGACTAAAGGATGTGGATGAATGAAAAAATGGATGAAGATTTTCATTATTATAGGTGGATTATTAATCTTCGCTTTGTTAGGGCTAGTATTTATGTATGGTCCAAACTATAATATCTATCTCGTCCCGCCATCTCCAAAAAGGTATGGCGAAATAGCCTTAAATAAAATGGAGAATGGTTTGTATGCGAGTGGAGAAAAATGGGAACAAGCTAAAAGCTCTGCCTTGGAAGAATTATCGGAAGCTACGGAATATCAGGATGCTTATCCCATTTTAGAAGAGGCGATTAAAGTTGCTGGTGGCAAACATTCCTTCATTGTTTATCCAGAGAATGAGCAACCAGAAGCAACAATCGATGCCATGCCTACTTTGTCGGTAGAAGATAATATCCTGATACTCAACTTACCAGCTTTTGCAGGCTCTGATATGGAAGCTAACCAGCAGTATGCAAAAATCCTCAATCAAGCACTCTATTCGGCGGACTTCTCAGGAGTCATTATTAATCTTACCGATAATAGTGGGGGTGATATGGGACCTATGGTCAGTGGTCTTTCCTCTTTAATTCCTGACGGATTGGTCATGACCTTTGAATATCGCAATGGAATTACTCATGAGGTAGCTCTTGAAGAGGGCACCGTAACAGGAGGCGGAACTTCTGTGACTTTAGAAGAAACTGGAAAAATTCCAGAAATACCCGTGGCGGTCATCATCAATCATGGAACGGCTAGTTCAGGAGAAATGGTAGCTTTAGCTTTTAAGGGTCTAGATAAGGTTCGATTCTTTGGTGAGGCGAGTGCAAGTTACACTAGCGGTAATTCTCAAATGACACTTTATGATGGTACCATTATGCAATTGACAACTTCAGCTGTTATTGACCGGACAGGTATGAGATATGAAAACAATCCGATTGAACCAGATGTCTTAACCGATGATCCATTAGAAGCAGCCAAAACATGGATCCAATCATCTGAGGTCGACTAATCAGGAGCTTTATTTAACTTTAATACGCATTAATCTCTCCCAAATTTTCGTTATACATTGAAACGATAGTTTAATTAAACAGATACATTATTAAAGTTCATAAAAACGGGTTCCAATCACTGATAAAGTGTTGGGTCCCGTTTTATATTTCTAGGGTAAGGAGAAACTTATGATAAAAGTATCCAGTGTAAATTATCCAATATTAATTAAATATTTGGCCAGGTAAAGTCTTTTTCTCTTTAGGAGAAAAGTTTTTATCAAATATTTCCGCTTCATTTTCGTCAACAAAATAAACAGCTGGAGTTTTGTATACTCCGGTAATATCATCTAAAAAACCATCTTCTAATTCTTTGCATAAGAAAAATGAGGTGTCATCTTCTTCATTCAGTCCATGATATCTTATACCATAGTCACTCGCTTCTTTAAAACCACTTTTCCCGTAAAAATCAATATTACCTTCAAAGCATATTGCTTTAGCACCATAATCTTTAGCTTTCTCTAAACAATAATCCAGAAGTTTTTTACCAAGTCCTTGTCGTTTAAAATCATTAGCAATACATATTGGTCCCATTGTTAATATAGGTAACTTTCTGCCATCATCTGAAGCGATATTTGCTTTGACAAATACATTTTGTCCAATGATTTTTTCTTTTATTTGATTATTTTCATCTTTTTCTTCGATTATCATTACAAAATCAAGTTCTTCAATAAAGCCTGGTTGACTTCTTAGTTGATGTAAAACATAGTGCTCTAAACAACCTGGTCTATAAACATTCCAAAAACTGTCTCTTACTAAATTTTCAACTTCTCTGAAATCTTCTTTTCTTTCATTGCGGATCTTTACTGTTTTCATACTTCCTCCTCGAAAAACTTATCAACATAATGATTAAACTCATTGATAATATTTGTTTTGTTATCTGATCCATCGAACAGACTATAATACATGAACATCATGGCATAAAATGATTGTGCTTTGTATAAAGGCTTTTCGATACCGATTGATTGAAAAATATCTTTGACATAAGATAATGGGCCACTCACAAGATAATTTTGGTAAAGTGACTGCATTTCATCTGTTCTATATTGTTCCAACATCAATATTTTTCTAAAATGTGATGCAAAAGCGTCATGTGTCCAATAGTAAAACATCGATTTCGTAAAATCTTTAAAATTTGAAATTTCTAAATTGGTATACTCACTCGAATCATCATCATAATTGTTTTCAGGCATGTGAAAATTTAGAGCCATGTTCCTATCCATATCTTCCATTCTTTCCAAAATAGATAAAAAAATAGCTTCTTTATTTTTATAATGTTTATAAATAGCGCCTTTTGTAATGCCAACTTTATCTACGATTTGACTAATTGAAACAGCGTCATAGCCGTATTTTGAAAATAGTTTTAACGATTCTAAGAGTATTCTTTCTTTAGTATTAATTTTACCACCCCCAAGTAAACGATTGTTCACTTTTATAATAGTAAACAATCGTTTACTTGTCAATAAAAATTTTTTAGGAATACTAAATAGATGCATCATCTTCATTCCAAAATTATTGAAATTTTGATCATAGGCTTGACTTGAAAGGGATTTCATGTGTTAATTATGAAAAGGCATATATAATATTGGAATCCCATTTTGTAAGCTATTAAATAAATAGGTGAAATCATGACATTTATTGTAGAAGAAATAAGGATGAAAAACAAAAAGAAGCCATTGCACGAGAGGTGCTTTATGATTTGCCAGAATGGTTTGGTAAGCCAGAAAGTACTGAAGGCTATATCACCGACGTGCAAAAGAAACCTTTCTTGGCGTCTCTTTACCATGGTGAAATTATAGGTTTTATTGTTTTAAACGAAACCAGTCCAGACTGTGCAGAAGTTTTTGTAATGGGCATAAAGAAGAAATTTCACCGAAAAGGAGCGGCGACTCAGTTAAATGAAGCATATGAAAAGTTGGTAAAAGCACGAGGATACTTATACTCTCAAGTGAAAACTGTTTAAACAGGACACTATAAAGAATATGACATTACAAATTGTTTTTATCAGTCAGTCGGCTATAAGCGGTTAGAAGTCTTTCCAACATTATGGAATGAATCAAAACCTTGTCAAATATATATTAAATACCTTGGGTATAGGTAAAAGATGTGAATGAAAATTGAAGTTAGACCGTAATCAATTGTTTATTTTAATGGATGAAATTTATAAAAACACCTGCAATAATACAATCATAATAAGTTGAAAGGAAGCGAAACATATGAAAAAATGGCGTTTGATTAAGAAAATACTTTTAAACACATTTTATGGCTTGTCGCTCCTTTTTATAATGTTCGTTATTTTTTCTAAAATTGACAACCTTTCACAAACAGCTGAAGCTATAACGTTGAAGCAAGAGATAGAAAATGTCATTGAAAAGTATCCCGGTACAGTCATCACAATCGGAAGAATCGATAATGGCCAACATGACTACCGCGTATATGGTGGTGATCAAGTCCCATATACTTATGAGATAGGTTCGATTACTAAAACCATGACAGCAGTACTTATCGAAGAAGCAATTACAAATGGTGATATATCGCTTGATGGTCAGATTGATCATTATTTGCCATTGGATAATCATGAATCCTATCCAACGCTACGCCAGTTACTAACACATACTTCAGGATATCCTTCTCATTATTTTAAGAGTAATATGTTGAAAAATCTTTTCAAGGGAGACAATGCTTACTATCAAATAGATCGTCAATCGATAATGGACGACATTGAAAAGCATCCGAAATCTAGTAAGAAAGCAGGCTATTCTTATTCTAACTTTAACTATGCTGTTCTTGGGCTCATACTTGAAGAAGTGTACCAAGAAAAATATATTGCGATAGTGAATCAGTACTTGCGGGAGCTGGGTCTTGAGCACACATCCATTTCTACAGACCATCATAATCTCTCACACTATGAGAGTTTTTCAGAGGATGATGCTTATTTACCCGCCGGGCAGGTGACATCCAATGTTGAAGATATGCTAAAATATATTGATTTGCAATTAAATCGAGGCCATGCCATTTTGGAGCAAGGGATTTCTGATTATCCTGAGAGTCGTGCTATCGGTTATGCGTGGCATTTTCATGAAGATGGTATTATCTGGCATAATGGAGCGACGGCGCGTCAAAATTCTTTTATCGGTTTTCATCCTGAAAGCCAACAGGGGATTGTGGTTCTCATTAATTTGCCTGCTAGTAACGCTTTGACAGCAACTGATTTAGGGCAAAGACTACTATTAGCATTATTAAATGAATAAAATAAAGAACGTTAGCTAATTTAACAGCTAACGTTCTTTGAATAAATTTTTCGCATAGAAGAATGCATCGAAGATAAGACTATACTGTTATGGTTAATTTGGACAGCATCATCACTTCTTAATGATGAGATTAATCGCTTTATCAATCTTTTCGGCTTGTTCTTGGCTATCAGCATTTGGTTGCGACAAGCACTCTCTTAGATTTTCAGCTACGATAATCCCAATAATCCGGTCAACAGAAGAGCGAACGGCTGTGAGTTGGGTAACGACTTCTTCACAGGACTTTTCTTGTTCAATCATTCCTTGAACACCTCGCAATTGACCTTCAGCTCGTTTGAGTCGATTCAGCACTTTATTATCAATTGAAACCATTAAACTCGTAGCCCCTTCCAAGAATTCATGCCTGATGTCAAGTAGGTAGTGTTGTAACCTTGCTGATTGAGATAGTTAGACGCTCGTTGAGCCCGACCACCTGCTGCACAGATGACATAATAATGATCTTCTTTATTTAAATTCAAAGGCTTAGCCCCCAACTCACTTAAAGGCAAGTTGTCTGCCTCTGGGATATGCCCACCCGCGTATTCATCGACTTCTCGGACATCAAGGATTTTCACATCTTCTTCACTTTGATAAATCTTCTCAAAATCTTCTAGAGACATTGCATTTTTATTCATTTGTAACCTCCTCAGGAACTGCTTTAGCATAAATATTATATCCTCCATCAATATTTTTTGCATTAAATCCAGCTTGCTTCATGACTCGCTCACCAATATATGAACGTGTCCCACTTTGACATAATAAGAGATAATCTTTATTTTGGTCAAGTTCATCTAAGTGATCACGCAGATCATCAAGTGGAATATTTAGAACGGACTCATCTTTTAGATGACCACGTTTCACTTCTGCGGGACCGCGAGTATCAATTACTTGGGCACCGGAAGCAACTAATTCGGCGACTTCTTGTGGTTGTACCGTTTCACTTAGCCCTTCCCAAATGTTCAAAGCAACATAACCAATGATATTGACCGCATCTTTAGCAGAGCCAAATGGTGGAGCGTAGGTTAATTCTAATTCAGGGAGATCCTCGATGGTCATCTCTGCTTTGATTGCAGTGGATAGGACATCAATTCGTTTATCCACTCCTTTGACTCCCACGCCTTGCGCACCTAATATCCGGCCCGTCTTTGTATCATAGATAAGTTTCAGATGGACATCTGTAGCACCTGGATAATATCCTGCATGATCCTTGGACACGGTATGAACCACTTGAATAGCAAGATCTTTCATTCGAGCTTGGCGTTCACTAAAGCCTGTTGAAGCTGCTGTGATGTCAAAGACACGAACAATTGATGTTCCGATAGACCCACGATTTTTCCGGTCCATTCCAGCGATCACGTCTGCTACTTGCCGACCCTGACGATTCGCAGGTGACGCCAAGGCTATCATGGTCTCGCTATCATCGATTGGCTGATTCACGATAATCGCATCACCGACGGCATAGATGTCTTCATGCGATGTTTCATACTGTTCGTTGACTTGAATTCCTCCGAATATACCTAGAGCCAATCCTGCGTCCTCTGCTAGGCTATTTTCAGGTTTGACACCGACTGATAATATAGTTAGATCACTGTTTAATCTATGCCCATCACTTAAAACAATTGTTTGACCTTGGTCTTGGAAAGATTGGGCAGATTGACCTGTAATGACTCGAATACCTTGTTTTACCAACTCTTCTTCAACAAAGGCAGCCATCTCTTGATCAAGGGGTGGTAAAACATGAGGCGCTTGTTCAACGAGAGTCACCTCGATTCCCCGTAACCTAAGATTTTCAACCATTTCTAAACCGATAAATCCGGCACCAATGACAGTAGCTTGACGGATTGATTGTCCTTCAAGGGCAGTCATAATTCGATCTAAATCCGGTACATTTCTGAGAGTATAGACATTATTTGCTTCATCTAATCCTTCCATTGCGGGAACGAAAGGCTTAGCACCTGGTGATAAGATTAATTTATCATATGACTCTTGGTAGTTTTGATCACCTGATTGTATGTTGACTAACTTCGCTTCTGGATCGATCCCGGTGACTTCTGACTCCACCCGAACATCCAAATTAAAACGAGCCTTTAAAGATTCAGGTGTTTGAAGAAGCAATGACTCTCGATCAGCAATTTCTCCAGATACGTAGTAGGGTAATCCGCAATTAGCAAAAGACACATATGGGCCTTTTTCAAAAATAATAATCTCTGCATCTTCCATCAAACGACGTAAACGTGTCGCTGCAGACATTCCTCCAGCAACACCTCCAACAATAACGATTTTCATAGTATTTCCTCTCTTTCTCTGATATACATATACCCGTATGGGTATTATGCCTCGATAATTTGTTCGCTGCAAGATACATTTAAGCATTAAAATTTTATAAAAAAATAAATATATTAAACTACATAATATATTGACTGCTGTTGTGCACTGTTATATACTGTTATGCACAAGGAGAACAATTATGAAAATTATTTTAAACAATAATTCCTCTGTTCCGCTTTATGAACAGATTAAAAACGCAATAAAGGAAAATATATTGAAAGATAATATTGCTTCAGGCGAGAGGCTTCCATCGGTGAGAAATTTATCGAAAGAGATTGGCGTTAGTATTCTCACTGTAAAAAAGGCCTATGACGAACTTGAAGACGAGGGTTTTATCGAATCGAGACAGGGTTTAGGCACTTTTGTCTCCAATGATGACGGCAATTTAAAAAGGGAAGAAAAACAAAAAAACTTAGAAAATCATCTTTTAAAGGCGATTGAAATTTCTAAAGAAATAGAACTTTCCAAGGAAACTTTTTTAGAGTTATTTGAGTATTTATATAAAGGGGATTCAAATGAATAAAGTTGAAGCTAAAAATCTTTATAAAGAATTTAATCACTTTACACTTGGTGAAATATCATTTTCCATTCCGAAAGGTTTTATCACTGGATTTATAGGTAGAAATGGCACAGGGAAGACAACAACAATAAAGTCTATATTATCGCTCGTTAATTATGAAGGTGAAATTTTTGTTGATGGCAGTAATGTTAAAGATTTAAATTATTTACAACATGTAGGAATTGTGATGGATGATTCCTTTTTATCCAAAGACTGGACATTAGATCTTGTAAATGAAGCGATGGGTATAGGTTACCAAAATTGGCATGAAGATATGTTTTTCGATTTTCTAAACAGATTTGGGTTAGAAAGAGATGCGAAGGTTAAAGATTTATCCCGTGGTATGAAGATTAAGCTCATGCTTTCAATTGCGCTTTCTCACGACGCAAATCTTTTAATACTTGATGAGCCTACTTCTGGCCTTGATCCAAGCATGCGCGATGAGTTGGCGGATATTTTACAAGAGTTTGTGTCGAATGAAAACAATACTGTTCTTTTTTCTACTCATATTACGCAAGACTTAGATAGAATTGCTGATTATATTATTTTTATTGATAATGGTAAGATAGTTTTTTCTGATTCAATGGATCATTTTCAAAATAAATATTTAGTTGTAAAAGGTGGACTAGCAGACCTAAATCTTTTAAATATAACGAATATTCTTGGCATGAAAAAGAGTAAACATCATTTCGAAGCATTAGTTGAACGTCAAGATTTTAGCGTGAATTCAGATGATCTAATTCTCGAAATCCCTAATATTGATAAGGTGATGGTATTGTATGGGAGAGATAAAGTATGAATGAAATTGGAAAAGTTGTAAAGCTTGATTTAGTATCAATTAAGCCATATTTTACGATGAAGAATTTGTTAATACTTCTCGTTTTGTGTTTTATATTTTATTTTACAAGTTATGAACCTTTAATGGCGATATCAATGCCTCTATTATTTGCTTTACTTTACTCATCTTATCCTTTCCTAGTGGGAGAACAGTCAGGACTTGATGCACTTTATCGAATTTTTGCAATCGAATCTAAAAGTGTTGTCATCGGAAGATATGTATTATCGATACTATTGTTCTTTGCTTCTGTCATCGCTGCTCTCGTAATTTACTTTGTCTTTTTAATGACTGGTATAGCTAGTAGTTTTAATGATTTATTTATTAACTTTGGGATGTATTTTATTATTTATATATTTGTCGTATCTTTTCAATATCCATTTTATTTTAAGTTTGGCTATCAGAAGGCTAAACTGGTTAGCATGATAGGTATATTTTTATTTGGAGCGATTGCCGGTGACATCGTCGCTGGTGTGTCAGAAATTATTGTAGCAATGTCTATTAATAAGGCCATGTTAATACTCATTCCGGTGGGAGTTGTAACGATTGTTATTGCGATATCTATGATCATTTCCATGAGTCTATATAAAAATAAGGATTTTTAAATTAAATAAATTGAAAATGCTCCTGATGAACTAAAAGAAAGAACCGAAAATGGATCAGCAATGGGGGACGGTACGTCAGATGACCCTATTGCAATTGCGAAAGAAAAGATTCAATACGCTTCTATTTTTTATATTGTAAATAGAAACATATTGAATCGTGCTTGTATATTCGTAATATGATATTTTAGGGCAATTTGGATTTATGTTTTTTAATGAAAATGAATAATGGGGATAGCGACTTATTTGAGTATTAATTAGATACCTAGTGAAATGACTCTTTTTAATCGTAGAAATGTGTATTGACATACTGGATGATATTATAGAAATAGGAAATAAAATCATCTTGGCGTCCATTAACCAATCGAGCGTAGCTACGTTCAATCGGTGAGCACATTGCCTCGTTGTTGGGATGACGAAGATAAGGGACTGGTCGACTATTATCATTAGTCCATGCAAAACCGACTTCAGCTAATCTATGTTCGAGGAGTAATTCACCTAAACAAGCACCGAACATAATTGCTGTTGCTTTTATATCTGCATCAGGGATATCCTGATATGTTTGAATATCGTCAGCATAAATATCCATGATTTCCTCGAGTGTAACCAAACCGTTCTCAGGATGATCAAAGTTAATTTGTACATGTAGATCCTTAGCATATTCTTGAGCTCTTTGCGTTTCTGCTTTTATTAAGTCATTGAGTTTTTCCGGATTTAGGTTCATATCAAATGTCTCCTTGTTCTCAAATAGTATTAGAATGACAAAATTAAATAGGAATTTATATGAAAAGCATACCATTTTTGCGACAAAGGATATATAAAAATCTTTCGGATAATTAAACTTTTAAAACTTTAATAGAAAGCAAAATATATACTCG
>JBHWOV010000093.1:0-3454 GCA_043424535.1 Aerococcaceae bacterium | reverse complement strand
CTTTTTCAAAATCCTCTAAAGAAAGCATCTTTAACAAGATAGGAAAATTCTTCAGTAAAATTTTCCATATATTTGATAATAAATTGACTATTTCTAAATAAAGGATATTTGAGGATATAGTTATACATATCTAAATTATCTAAAATTAAGTTGATTAGATAATCTTCAGAATATTCGCCTTCAGTAGCAAAATCTTGAACATATTCAGCGATAAAAATGCTTTTGTAAATATAATTTTCCCAGTCGAAATCTTTTAACACGATATTTTTAAAATCAGCTTCACTGTTTAGATAATCTCCATATTTTTCAAAAATATATTGTTGCTTGGTCATCAATAAAGAATGCCAAAATATTTCACTCATGTGAATTTCACGAGGTAGATCAATATAAGCATCTTGAATTACTCTTACTGCCTCATAAAAATCATTATTTCTATCTATAAACGCCCCTTTTGCCATGTAAATTGGAAAATCTGGCGCTCTATCTAGTGTAATATGTTCATTGGAAAAATAATCCGCTGTAAAATCAATATTATTTGTTAAAAAGTCTTTTACAAGTTCTTCGTTTTGTTTGTATCCTTCTTTTAATAATTTAATTTCCATTGCTATGTAACCTTTCTATTGAGGCTGTAAAATCTCTTATAATAGCAGGAGCTATCTGTTGAATAATTTGATCAATATCTTCATAAATTATCTCATCAATATTTTTGCTTGCCATCAAATCATATAATTTCTTTTCTAAATTGTTTAAGTTATGTGTTTCAAGGTCGGATAAAAATAGCGATGCTTCCTGATAACCATTTGTCGATTGAATATTGCTCTCGATAAAGGATTTGATTGCTCGATCTAACCCGATATACAGATACATATTCATGACCCCTTTTTTATTAGCAACTTGTCTCAATAAGAATTCTTTCTCTTTGAATACTAGATGTATTGCATCTTCTGACAAACGAACAGTAAAGTCTGTTTTTAATGTTGGATCAATTTCACTCACAAATAATTGAACACCATTCTTACCTGTATTACGGACAGTTGAAACATTTGAATAGCCGAGTAATGCTTTTGGTGATGTAGTAATCGATGATTTAAATACCGAGAAAAACTGATTTAATTCTTCACAACTCGCAAAATTGATTGATTCTGCAGATTGAATATGAAGTTGGACATTTACTTTTCCAGCAAAAGATAACCGTGATTTTGGAATTTTAATTGTTGATTGCTGTGGATTGATTTTATAAAATTGACTATCAGAAGAGCTTAAAATTAAGATTAAAATGGCCTTTCCTGTTGAAAGTAGCTCTTGTAAAAAATCTGATTGCAGATCATACTCAAAACTTAATTCATAGTCATTATTGAGTTCATTGACATTTGTGACTTCGAAATTAAAGACAGGCTGCTCGTAAGCATAATTTGTATTAGAGAAAACAGGATATGAAAATGATGCATCCTTACTATAAATCATTCAACCACCTCAATTTTATAAATAAACTTTAGACTAGGATTATAATTTGGTGCAAGATCAGCTTCTAAATAAATAGACTGATTTGTCACTGGGATATCATAAATTCTAGTTCGGTCTATTCTTAAATTGGAGTGACCACTTAATGTTTCAGTGACTTTGGTATAAATTTGAGTAAGATCAATCGCATCATCAATCTCTTCTCCTTGCCCATTTACTAATTTTAAGCCTAAATGAACCTTCTTCCAGTTCTCAGACTGTAAATCAAAATGTATCATTTCTTTATGATCTAGTACCACTCGTTGAACAGTATCATTAGACAAAACATAAGATTCTATGCCTTCGTTTCTATCACCTGATTGTGTTTTTCTAGGCTGACGTGGTCCTCTTTTATTAGTAGCTTGATTAGTGCCTTTAAATGACCCTTTGTCTCTTTTCTCTTTTATTTTATTTTCGTCATTATCAATGATTATTTCTTGTTGCCCTTTTTTCAATTCGACGATTTGTTTTTTATCTTTCAGATTTTTACTAAATTCCCAATTGAGTTGATAAATTAAATCACTAGTATCAATTGAAAGTTGCTCTTCGGCTTGCTTTGAAAAACTCTCATCAATAATCGCCGTAATTTGTCTATCTAATGTGTTCAAAAAATTTGTAGCTTTTCTTTTTTCATCAGAGTTTCTGATTAAATCGTTCGAAAGTTTAGTATGTGACTCATTTTCTAATGTTTTTAAATATTGATCTTCTTCAGTACCACCTATGAGGACAGCATTAAATGGAGTACGCACCCTTCCTTTTATCTTTCTTTCCTCTATTTTCATACCAATTCCACGCACAACAGCTACTCTCCCTGTAGGAATCTCATCATTGTCATCTGAATAATATAATTTGAAGTGATAGGTAGTATTATATTTTTTTGCTAATTTTACCTCTAAGTTAATGGGTTCACTATTTTGATAAGTATCAACATATAAAGGCAATAGTTCATTTTTCATTTCTGAAACATTCGAAGGATAATAAGTAGCTATAATATTGTCTAAGGTTCGATGGCTAATTTCTATCATGGTATCATTATAATGAAACTCTACTTCAAGTTGTTGATCTAAAATCGCGACAAAAAAGTTATTACAAACGGATTTAATAATATCAATTTCATTATTCATCTCTTCTCGTAAATATGGAATAATGATCTTCAATCCACGCGTTTCTTTTTTAAATATCGGATGAAAACCACGATTTTGGAATGCTTTTAATTCCCCCGATTCATCCAATGTTGCGAAATAGCCCGTTCCTCGATACATCTTATCGTCTATTTGATGATCAAATAACTGAACAGAACCACCCAGATGTTGCTTTCCATATTCATCGCAGTTAGCAAAATACATCAAATGTATATCTGACGCTGCATTATTAGCAATTTTACCTACGCCATGGGAACCGCCACGTGTCTTTTCAATTTTTTCATTCGTATCTGTTGCGTGGACTCCTTTGTTATATGCATAAATTTTGTAAGTCGAAGCCTCATCTTTTGCTTCTGCTCCAGAAAGGCCCTTCGTATTCGAGTCCTCAGCTGTCAAAACTGTGACCTGGGATTGATTCTTTAATCCTTTCATATGTTTAACGGTCTCACTATTATACTCGTTACCTGGTTTCAGTGAATCAATGTGTTCAAATACTTCATTTATTCCTGGTAATACGTTTTTTGAGACTTTTTGCAAAGAAAATTTTATTTTCACCGGTTCGTTAATATCATGATTTTTGGCATCTAAAGAATTTTGAATGATCTCTCGAATCGTACTCTCAGAATTTACGCCATGATCTATAAATTGACGTCTAAATTGTTCGAGGGAATGATCAAAAGTAAAATTTTCCAGATAAGCCGTTTGATTAAAATGGAAAAAACTCTCACTCATCGTTTAGCTCCTAACAAATTTTTAATTATGTTTAATTTAATCACACAAATATTAAAAGATCAATTTTAAATTAGTATAGA
>JBHWOV010000092.1:0-17443 GCA_043424535.1 Aerococcaceae bacterium | reverse complement strand
AATGTATATTAAAGTTTTTAATAAAATGTGGGTGTGTATGCAAAAGAGATTTTTGATTTAGACTATCATTTTGTGTTGCGGATGTGGGCTTCGAAATTGAAGGATCATATATTTTAAATAGCTTATTTAAAATCATAATTTGCTCAGACATTTAAAAAATTTATAAATTGGGACGGCCGTGATGGTCGTCTTTTTTTGTGCTCATTTTGGGAAATAGATGTGGGGATTTGTGGCGATTTTAAAATAGCACCACTTTCATGTATAAATTGCATTTAAAATTGGACTTTTCCCCCACTTTGATTTCTGTCGAAATAAATCCTTTTATATCAGGGTTAGTGACGGTTTTTAAAAAATATAGGCTCACCGAAATAATGAAAGTCACGGTTTTCGGTGGTAGAAAGTGGGGGGATGTGGTAGACTATGATTAACGAAAAAAATGGAGGTGTTGTCGGTGTTTATTGGTGAATATCAACATAATATGGATGCCAAGGGACGTCTGACAATGCCAGCCAAATTTCGTCAATCTCTTGGTTTTGAGTTTGTGATTACGCGTGGCTTAGATGGCTGTTTATTTGGCTTTAGTAAGGAACGCTTTCAACAAATACAAGAGAAATTAGCAAAATTACCTTTAACCAAAAAAGATGCTCGTGCTTTTACTCGTTTCTTTCTATCAGCTGCCACTGAAGTAGAAATCGATAAGCAAGGGCGCATCAATATTCCAAATAATCTCATTGAATTCGCTAAGATCGAGAAGGAATGTCGTGTGATCGGCGTATCAGACCGGATCGAGATTTGGAGCAGCGAAAAATGGGAGGCATTTACATTAGATGCAGAAGAAAACTTTGAATCGATTGCGGAAGATTTAATCGATTTTGACTTTGATATTTAGATTGAAAGGGTGCAGTGGATGGCATTTGAACATGATACAGTGCTATTAGAGCAGACGATTGATGCCTTGGATGTCATTCCACATGGCGTTTATGTGGATTGTACTTTGGGTGGTGCGGGACATGCGAAATATTTATTGTCTCAACTGAATGCCCAAGGACATTTATATGCTTTCGACCAGGATATCGAAGCGATTCGCAATGCTGAAAAAGTATTGGCGGATGAAATTGCCGAAGGCAAAGTGACTTTAATTCATGACAATTTTAGAAATATCAAATCTGCCTTAGCCGCACAAGGTGTAAAATATGTGGCAGGGATTTATTATGATTTAGGCGTCTCATCACCACAATTAGATCATGGTGAGCGAGGCTTCAGTTATCGAGCAGAAGCGCCATTGGATATGCGGATGGATCAATCGGCATCTCTCACAGCGCATGAAATTATTAATACATGGGATTTCAATGACTTATTACGCATTATTTCTCGCTATGGCGAAGAGCGTTTCGCTAAGCGCATCGCGCGTGCGATTGAACGCGAACGTGCGGAACAGCCGATTGAAACGACAACACAATTAGCAGATATCGTCAAAGAAGCCATTCCCGCGGCGACACGTCGTACAGGTGGACATCCTGCCAAGCGAACATTTCAAGCGATTCGCATTGCGGTGAATGATGAATTGGGAGCGATTGAGGAATCGATTGAGGCAGGCTTGAAATTGTTATCTGTTGGCGGGCGCATGAGTGTAATCTCATTCCATTCATTGGAAGACCGTCTTGTCAAGCAACTCTTCAAAGAAGCGGCTGCGACACCAGAATTGCCGCCGAATTTACCAATAATACCGGCAGAATTTGAGCCGGAATATGAAGTAATCAATCGCAAGCCAATTGTGGCTTCAGATGAAGAATTAGAAGAAAATAATCGCGCGCGGAGCGCTAAATTACGTGTGATTGAACGCGTCACATTTAAGGAATAATCGTCAAGAGAGGTGAAACAATGCCAACTTTAGAAAACACGAAGCCCTATTATTCGGGAGCGGAAAATGTGCGTAATACAGCGGGGACTTATTCAGAAACGAAAGGAAAAGCGACCGCTAACGATACCCCGATGACAAAAAATCAATTTCGTGTAATCTCAATCGGCATCATCGTATTTATCGCATTGATTTTTATGAATTTGTTCGTGCAATTTAAAGATGCACAAGTCGTCCAACAAATAACACATTTTGAACAATCTGTGGGTGAATTAAATAGCCGAGCGGAAGGAATTCGTACAGAAATGCATCAAAATGTGAATTATGAAGCTGTGAAAGAAGCAGCCAGACAGGAACAAATGACGATTGAAGAAGGACGCGTAAGGGATATTGGCAATGAATAAGAATAAAAATAAGGAAACAAAATATAATATCGTCGTCTTTGTTAGCTTTATCATTGTGGTTTTCCTGATATTCGGTCTGCGTTTATTTCAGATAGGGATTGTTAACAAAGTCAATGATGTCGCAATAGCGCCGATGGACTATAAAGAAACGCAATTAAGAAGTAGCAATCTACCGAAACAGAGGGGAAGCATTTTGGATGCCGAAGGACACCCAATCGCTGTAGATGCTACTTCTTATTCTATTTACGCCAATGTAAATCCAGAGGCTGAAGACAGTGTCCAAGATATCGATCAAACAGCACGTGTGTTGAGTGAAGTCTTGTCATTATCAGTGGATGAAGTGATTGGAATTTTGAAAACACCCGGAGCAAGCCAAGTTGAATTTGGAGCAGCGGGTCAAGGCTTATCACTCGAACAAAAGCGCACGATTGAACAGGCAGAACTGCCGGGCATTCATTTTACTTCAGAGCCCGATCGCCACTATATGAATGATTATTTTGCGTCGCATTTAATTGGCTATACAGCGCCTGAACCGCAAGAGGATGGCGCGGAAGAATCATTAGAAAATCACGGTCAAATCGGGATTGAATATGCTTATGACGATACATTAAATGACTATTTAATTAATGAAGGGGAAAGTGGTATCGCCTCGGGACGAGATATCCGTTTAACATTGGAAGGCAATTTACAAAGTGTCTTGGAAGATCTGATTCAACAAGTTTATGTCCGCTATGCGCCGAAAAACATCTCTGCTTATTTAGTTGAAGCAGAGACTGGACGTTTATTATCAGCGGCACAAAGACCCAGCTTTAATTTGAATACTTTAGACGGTATCGAAAATGAATGGCGCAATCTCCTAGTCGAAAATGTCTATGAACCGGGTTCAACCATCAAGATTTTAACAACGGCCATTGCTTATGAAATGGGCATTGTCCAACCGACAGACCGTTTTCTATCGGGGGAAATTGATCTCTATGGGACAACAGTCCGAGATTATAATTTAACCGGTTGGGGTCAGATTACTTATGACCAAGGTCTCATTCATTCCAGTAATGTTGGAGTAGCGCGTTTAGTTGAAATGATGGGCGTGGAACAATGGCAAGAAGCTTTGGCGCGTTTCGGCTTTGGTCAAACGACAGATTCTGGATTACCAAATGAAAATCCCGGGACGATTCAATTCGATAATCCGGTATCTGCGATTATGTCAGGTTTCGGTCAAGGATTATTAACGAGTCCTATTCAATTATTACAAGCCTATTCCAGTATTGGTAATGATGGTCGGATGTTGAAAATACAATATATCGACCAAATTCAAGGGCGGGAGAAAATGACTCCGGTTGTCTTACAAGATGACATTAGTCCGGAAGTAGCGAATCATATTTTGGATGTGATGGTACAAACGGTCAAAGACCCAAATGGGACAGCCCAAGACTTTGATCATGAAAAGGTCAGTATTGCCGCGAAAACGGGGACAGCACAAATTGCTGATCCCAATGGTAATGGTTATTTGACAGGACCTAATGATTATTATTTCTCTGTCGTTAGCTTTTTCCCAGCAGAGGATCCTAAATATATGTTGTATATTTCAATGCAACAACCATCGACACCAAATAATCGAACAGGGAGTCAGATTATTTCTGAATTATTCCATCCCTTTGTCGACTATGTCTTAATCAACGATTAATTCGCTCACTCAGTCATTTCAACATCAAGCCCATTAATTTAGAAAGGGAGATAATATGAATCAACGAGAACTTCTCCAACCATTAAGAAATTATCAATTGGTCAATCAAGCGAATCTCTTAAATGAACCAGTCACTGCGATTGTTAATGACACTCGCCAAGTGATTCCTGGTGCGTGTTTTATTGCGATTCGCGGGGAACGTTTTGATGGTCATCAAGCGGTGGCCAATGTCATTGAACAAGGGGCACAACTCATTGTGTTATGTGAAGCAGTGCCGGAGATGGAAACACATCAAGATAAAGCGACTTTTGTGATCGTGCCTTCAACGGTTCGGGCAGAAGCTTTATTATCCAATCGTTTCTACGAAGAACCGTCGACAAAATTAAAGATGGTCGCGATTACCGGTACGAATGGTAAGACAACGACCGCCAATATGATCAATGATCTATTAGAAGGATTGGATCATAAAACGGGTATGATTGGTACCATGCATTACAAGGTCGATCAAACTTATTATCCGGCGGTGAATACAACACCTAATGCGATGAAATTACAATCGCTCTTTCATGAGATGGTAGAAGAAGGCGTGAGTGATGCGGTCATTGAAGCGTCCTCACATGCCCTGCAATTAGGCCGTCTTTGGTACACGGACATTGATTGTGCCGTTTATACCAATTTAAGTCGTGAACATTTTGATTTTCATAAAACAATGGAAAATTATGCCTATGCCAAAAGTCTCTTGTTTAGCCAATTGGGCCAGACTTTAGACGGTAATCAAACAAAATTAGCCGTTCTCAATGTGGATGATGAACATGCGTCGATTATGGCTCAAGCGACCAGTGCTGAAATTGTGACTTATAGTTTAGTGAATCCGAAAGCCACAGCATTTGCTGATGAAATTCGCTTGATGAATAATCATACGACCTTTACATTGCATGTTGGTGGAAAAGCATATCCAGTACGCATTCCGATGCTCGGGACATATAATATTTCGAATTATATGGCAGCATTTTTAGTCTTGCATCATTATTATGGCTATGATGCGGCGATGATTATTGATGCTACCCGCAAAAACTTTACTGGCGTTTCTGGACGAATGGAAATGATTCATTCCGATGCAGATTTTGAAGTCGTGATTGACTTTGCGCATACAGCCGATGCATTAGCCAATGTGATGGCAGAATTAAATCGCTTTAAGGAAGGTCGTTTAATTACGGTCTTTGGCCATAGTGGTGGCAATCGTGATAGTGGCGCGCGTCCTGAATTAGGGGATGTCTTATTTAAATATAGTGACGAGATTGTTTTTACAGCGGATAATCCACGTCATGAAGACGTTACCTCGATTTGTCAAATGATGATTGGCAATCATGATGAGAAGCCTTATAGCATTATTGACAATCGTCAACAAGCGGTAAAATATGCATTGGAACTTGCGGAAACAAATGATATAGTATTATTTGCTGGCAAAGGCGGCGAACCTTATCAAATCATTGGTGACGACAAGATTCCTTATGATGAAGCGGCCTATGTCAAAGAACAATTGCGTCGCTTACTAGAGAAGCGATGATGACAAAGGAGTAAACCATGCAATTCACGTTGACATTATTAACGAGTTTTATTGGGACAGTGGCTTTGATGCCATTGTTTATCACATACTTTAAGAAGAAAAAATTAGGACAAACTACCCGAGAAGAAGGACCATTATGGCATCAAGCGAAGACAGGGACACCAACGATGGGTGGGACCGTCTTCATTGTTGTAGCGATCGCGGTCATTTTATTATTGGGTGTGTTATTCGGTTTATTGAATGGCTATTCAGTCAGTATTTTGCTGACGTTACTCGCTTTTGGAGCGATTGGTTTTGTTGATGATTTCATCAGTATTTTCCAGAAACGAAATGAAGGACTGACCGCAACACAGAAATTTTTAGCGCAAGTGGTCTTTTCATTTTTAATTGTGATGTTAGGAAATGCTTTAGGAATTGATTGGCAATTTTCAATCTTTGGCTATACGATTCAAAGCACCGTTCTTGTGGGACTCTTTGCGAGTTTTTGGATGGTAGGCTTTTCAAATGCGACGAATTTAACGGATGGACTAGACGGTTTAGCAACGGGACTGGCAATTATCGCTTACGGGACTTATGCTTGGCTTGCTTATCAAATGGGCAATCAAGGGGTCTTGTTTGCGGCATTGGCTGTGATTGGTGGCTTGGTTGGTTTCTTACTATATAATAAGCGACCAGCGAAAATCTTTATGGGAGATGTGGGGTCACTAGCACTGGGTGCAGGATTGGCAATCATTTCATTGATGCTCCATCGTCCCTTCAGTCTACTAATCATCGGCAGTGTGTTCGTCTTTGAAACTGCCAGTGTCATCTTGCAAGTCTTGTCCTTTAAGACACGTGGCAAACGAATCTTCAAGATGAGCCCGATCCACCATCATTTTGAGATGGTTGGTTGGAGTGAAAAACGTGTCGTTTATGCTTTTTGGGCAGTAGGATTACTCAGTTCAATGCTCTATTTGCTCATAATGAATTAAAAGTCCAGATGATGCATAGGAGAATAAAATGAAATCAACAAATGACTTACAAAACAAACAAATTTTAGTGTTGGGTTATGCGATGACAGGAAAAAGTGTCGTCGAATTTCTCTTAAAAGCTGGCGCCAACATTATATTAAATGACCGAGGGGATCTAAGTTCAGACCCGTCGGTTTCTTTTCTTATAAGCGAAGGCGTGGAAGTAGTCGATGGTGGCCATCCCTTATCCTTATTGGACCGGCCGATTGACTTTATTGTGAAAAACCCAGGTATTCCTTATCACATCCCATTTTTGGAAAAAGCGATGGAACTTGGTATCCCAATTTATACGGATATTGAATTGGCCTCGCATTATGCGTCTGCACCAATTATTGGTATTACTGGTAGCAATGGGAAAACAACGACAACTGCCTTAATTTATGACATTTTAAAAGCGCACCATCCCGCAACCGTTCACTTAGCAGGGAATATCGGAATTCCGACCTTAGATATTGTTCAAACAGCATCTGCTCATGATATAATTGTGATGGAAGTATCAAGTTTTCAATTAGAAGGCACCGCACAATTTCACCCACACATTGCGGTGTTGACGAATATCTATGAAGCGCATTTGGATTATCATGGTAGCCGGGATGCTTATGTTCAAGCAAAAATGAAATTAGTCGCCAATCAAACAGCGGATGATGTCGTGATTTATAATCATGACCAAGTTGAATTACGCGAATTATTGAGTGGCACAAACGCACTGAAGATACCTTTTGCGATTGAGTCAATTGATGACGAAGTTAGAGAACAGGGTATTTATATGGAAGAAGGTGCACTTTATGCACGCGGTGAACGGCTCTTTGATACAGGGGTGATTCAAATTCCTGGACAACATAATATTCAAAATGTGCTCGCCGCGACGGCTGTCGCTTTGGTGCAGGAAGTGCCGCTTGCTGTGATCACAGAAGCGATTCACAATTATCAAGGGATGCCACATCGGATTCAACCACTCGGTGAATATGCCGGTGTTCGCTATTACAATGATTCCAAGGCAACCAATGAAACCGCAACGATTACGGCGTTGGAGAGTTTCGATACGCCGATCGTCTATATTGGCGGTGGTTTAGACCGTGGCGTGACTTTTGAAGCACTGATTCCCCACTTAAAGCAAGTGAAAGTGGCAGCCCTTTACGGTGAAGCGCAAGATAAAATGGCGCAAGCATTTAAAAAGGCAGGCGTTTCAGTGATTGAACAATTTGCGGATTTAGAAGCGGCGACCAATTTTGCGGTTAGCCAAGCAGAAACTGGCGATACCGTCCTATTCTCACCGAGTTGTGCGAGTTGGGATCAATATGAAAATTATGAACGCCGTGGTGAAGATTTTATTCAATTTGTTCAACATCTTCATGAAGAAACAGAGAAGTGAGGCATCAATGATATGACAAACATTCAACGAATCATTTTATCGGGAGGGGGCACAGGAGGCCATATTTATCCTGCCTTATCGATTTATGATGCGATTAAGGAAGCCTATCCTGATATAGAAGTGATGTATATCGGGACGAAAGAAGGCTTGGAAGCAGATATCGTTCCTAAAGCAGGCGTGCCCTTTGAAGCGATTGAAATTCAAGGCTTACGACGCAGTTTGTCCTTTGAAAATATCCGATCGATGTATTTAATGGCGCGCAGTTCACTGAAAGCTGGACGTTTGGTCCGTGACTTTAAACCGGATATTGTTATCGGCACAGGAGGTTATGTCTGTGCTCCGGTTCTCTTCAGCGCAAGCATTCAACGGATTCCAACCTTTATTCATGAACAAAATAGTGTCGCTGGATTAACCAATAAGTTTCTGGCGCGTTATGTGAATAAGATTGGTGTCTGTTTTGAAGAAGTGATCACTGACTTTGGACGTAATGCGTCGAAATGTGTTTATACAGGTAATCCTCGAGCACAAGAGATATTAGAAATTGAACCCGATCCATCGATATTGCGGACTCAATTTGATTTGGATCCTGAAAAACCAACAATTTTAATTTTTGGTGGTAGTCGTGGGGCTCCAGCGATCAATCAAGCAGCGATCGATGCCTTAGCGGATTTTGCTGAAAGTAATTATCAAGTGATTTTGGCAACGGGGACAACTCATTATGATGAAATCAGCGAAGCCATTGATCCAGATTTACGAGCCAATGATTCGGTGCGTGTGGTATCATATATTGATAATATGCCACAAGTATTTCAAGCACTGGGTTTAGTGATTTGTCGTAGTGGCGCGACAACATTGACGGAATTAACGGCGCTTGGTTTGCCGAGCATTTTAATTCCCAGCCCTTATGTAACCAATAATCATCAAGAAGCCAATGCACGGGCCTTAGTTGATAATGATGCGGCAGTGATGATTCGCGAAGCAGAACTCAATGGCCCTTTATTATTTAGAATGGTCAATGAATTGATGGGAAATCCGATGCAATTACAATTGATGGCCGAACAAGCCAAAAAATTAGGCACTCCCCATGCTAAAGATACGATTCTAGCAGAAATTCAATCACTTGTTGACGGCGCTTAACACAAAATAAATCGTTTCACCCGGTTTAATAATGAAAGGAGGGATGACCGTGGCGAATTATTATACTGATCCAAAGAAGAGACAAGCTCAACAACAGTCGGCTACGCCATCCCAATCCTCTTCAACAAATCGCCGGGTTCAACCATCCAGACGGCCAGTGGATGAATCCCGAAGACGGTCGCAATCTGCTCAACAACAGCAAGCACCACGTGGTAATTTTCGTGTAGACCGCACGATGGATTATAGTGACCGTAAATTTAATCAACCCGAACAAATGCAAGCGCCAAGAGGACAACGTCCACGAGGAGACAAACAACACTCAGAAAATTGGTATCAACGCCGTTTAAAGAAGAAAAGTAACCAGCGCCCTGGGAAATTACCGAAAGGCCGGGGGCAATTATTTGCTTGTTATGCGCTTCTCTTAATAGGAATGGGCATTTCCGGTTGGGCGGTCTTGCCGACTGACCGTGTCAATACGGTGCAAGTCACTGGCAATGAGAAATTAACGCGTGATGATATTTTGACGGCGACACAAATTCAGCCAACCGATGAGAAAGAACAAGTCATGGCCCATGAAGACGAAATCATTAATTTAGCCAAAACTATCAATCCACTCATCGATGATATGACCTTTGATCCAACTGACTGGCGGGGATTGAATATTGAAGTGGATGAAAGTACCGTCGTCGGGAAAATTCAACAAGACGGGAAATTATATCAAGTTCTTTCTAATGGAGTCCTATTGGAATTGGACGATAATGATCAACTCGTTCAATTACCCTGGATTCAAGACTTCAATTTAGATGCACTGCAAAAACTGGGCGAAAATATTCCGCAAATTGATCCAGCGATACTCTCTGAAATGGATACAATTTATTATTCGCAAAATCCAGACAAACCACATATCATCGAAGTGCAAATGAAGGATGGTAATATTGTCAGAGCATCATTGGCGACCTTTGCGGAGAAAATACAATATTATCCTGATATGAAAAGCCAAGTCGGTGGCTTGCAAGGTCTCTATAATTTAGAAGTGGGAGCATATTTCACCCCAAATACCATTGATGGTGAAAGTATTAAATTAGACACTAATTTAGATAACTAATAGGCAAAAATAAGAATCGTTAGCATTTTTTCTTCATTTATGAAGTGGGTTATGCTAAGATAAATAAGAGATTTTGTTTAAAATTAAGAATGAACAATAAGTAAATAATCAAAAAGGAGGTAACTCCCTGAATGAGAAATCAAGAAATCTTTGTGAGCTTGGACATCGGGACGACATCGATCAAAGTCGTTGTCGCTGAATCGATTAATGGACGAGTGAATATTATTGGTGTGGGAAATGAAAAGTCACGCGGCTTAAGCCGTGGTGTCATCGTCGATATTGACGAAACGGTTTATTCCATTCAACAAGCCATTCAACAAGCAGAGCGCAAAGCTGGAGTTAAAATCAATGAAGTGGCAGTGGGAATTCCTTCCAATCAATTAGCCATCGAAGAATGTCATGGTATGGTCGCAGTAGCGAGCGATACCCGAGAAATTACGGCCAAAGATGTCGACAATGTCATCTCGGCCGCGAAGGTACGTTCCGTACCACCTGAGCGTGAAATTATTTCGATTTTGCCGGAGGAATTTATTGTCGATGGATTCGCGGGTATTCGTGATCCACGCGGGATGATTGGGGTACGTCTAGAATTGTATGC
This sequence comes from Aerococcaceae bacterium, assembly GCA_043424535.1. Taxonomy (GTDB): domain Bacteria; phylum Bacillota; class Bacilli; order Lactobacillales; family Aerococcaceae; genus DSM-111022. Next base: position 6,708 of record JBHWOV010000092.1, on the reverse strand, counting down.
CCGCATCTTAACGGGACCAAAAACAATTATTCATAATATTCGTCGTTGCGTAGAACGCGCAGGTTATCAAATCAATGAATTGGTAGTTCAACCGCAAGCACTCGCAACAGTAACTTTAGATGAAGATGAACGAAATTTTGGAACCGTCATTATCGATATGGGTGGCGGACAAACCAGTGCATCAATCATTTATGATGGCCAATTAAAATATTCGTTTGTTGACCAAGAAGGTGGCGATTTCGTTACCAAAGACATTTCGATTATCTTGAATACCTCATTAGATAGTGCCGAGCGCATTAAACGTGAATTTGGTTATGCAATTGCTGATCAAACATCCGATGAAGAATTCTTCCCGGTAGAAACCGTCGGTAAAAAAGAACCGGTCCGCGTCGATGAACATTATCTAGCGGAAATTATCGAAGCAAGATTGAATCAAATCTTCCAAATCATTTATGATGACCTCGAGCGAGTAGAAGGTTTAGATTTACCGGGTGGCTTTGTCCTAACCGGTGGTGCGTCATCCTTACCAGGAGTTCTAGACTTAGCGAAACGCTATTTCGGAGAACAAGTCCGCATTTATGTACCGGAAGAAATGGGAATGCGTAATCCAATTTATGCGACGAGTTTAGGAATGATCGAATATATTGCTGGATTGGATGATATTCACCGGATTGCGCAAGGAACATATGCTCAATTGAAACGAGAACCATCCCATACGCAAGTCCGTCCAGCAGCAAATAATAATGATTTTGGACAGCGCGAAGCCGTCAGAGAACGACTTCAAGCTCAACAAACGCGTCCAGAACCACGTCGTGAGACGGTCGAAAGAGTAAGAACTCGCGAAACAACTCAACAGGAACCAGTTGATTATAAAGAAATTTATCATAGCTATTCATCCGAACCAAGCACAGATTCTTATGATGACTACTATGAAGATGAAGCACAAGAACAACAAACACAAACCAATGAATCAACGAAACAATCAGGTGGATTCACTGGTAAATTGCAACAATTTTTCGAGACATTCTTTGACTAATACATGATAATTGGAGGTCATATATATGGAATTATCTTTTGATTCAACAGATTATAAAAATGGAGCCGTTATTAAGGTGATTGGTGTCGGTGGCGCAGGGGGCAATGCGGTCAATCGAATGATTGAAGAATCTGTCCAAGGCGTTGAATTTATCGTAGCCAATACGGACACACAAGCATTAGAAGCTTCCAATGCGGATGTTAAAATTCAAATTGGCCCGAAAGTTACGAAAGGACTCGGTGCTGGTTCTCAACCAGAAATTGGTATGAAAGCCGCAGAAGAAAGCATCGAACAAATTACCGAAGCATTAGAAGGCGCGGACTTAGTCTTCGTCACTGCCGGAATGGGCGGTGGAACAGGGACAGGTGCTGCACCATTAGTTGCCAAAGTTGCTAAAGATATGGGTGCTTTAACAGTTGGTGTGGTGACACGTCCATTCAGTTTTGAAGGTCCTAAACGTGGACGCTTCGCAGCCGAAGGATTACAAAACTTAAAAGAAAATGTCGATACATTAGTCATTATTTCAAATAATCGCTTATTAGAAATCGTTGACCGCAAAACACCAATGCTTGAAGCATTCAGTGAAGCAGATAATGTATTACGTCAAGGGGTTCAAGGTATTTCAGACTTAATTACAGCCCCAGGATATGTCAACTTAGACTTCGCTGACGTGCGTACGGTGATGCAAGACCAAGGAACAGCACTAATGGGAATTGGTTATTCATCAGGAGAAAATCGTACGGCTGAAGCGACGAAGAAAGCTATTTCTTCTCCATTATTAGAAGTATCGATTAATGGCGCAGAACAAATCCTCTTAAATATTACCGGTGGAGCGGACTTAAGCTTATTTGAAGCGCAAGACGCTAGCGATATTATTGGTCAAGCAGCTGGAGATGATGTCAATATTATCTTCGGTACATCGATTAATGAAGAGATGGGCGATGAAGTGAAAGTAACGGTCATTGCGACAGGTATTCAAACGGATCCAACGCAAGGACAATCAAAACGCAATAATCAAACACAACCAAGCCGTCGTTCATCAAGCTTCAAATCAAGCGACAATCAATCACAACCTGCACTCGACACATCAAATCGTGAACGCAATACAGAGCGTCGTGCCGCAAATCATGACCGTCCACAAACTACGAATCAAGAACCAAAACGTGACTTATTCGATGATTGGGACATCAATCGTGAACAAAACACACGCAGTGTCGATACTAATAGTGAAGAACCGAAACGTGTATTTGAACGAAATAATGAAATTATCCAACAAGAAGTAAAAGATAGTGACGAATTAGATACACCGCCATTCTTCAGAAAACGCAATCGTAACAACTAGGCATATCAGAAGAGGGACAGTGGTTCCTCTTTTGTGCTTTAAAATTTATCGGTGAAAGCTTAACTGATAAATTCATGAAGATTGCGATCGACGAAGCAATAGATTTTCGGTACTGAAAATCTAATATGAAGGAGCGATTATGTTTATTTATACAATTATATCTATTGTAAATACCTTGTTTAATGCTTATGCGTTATTGTTAATAGTTTATGCACTGATGAGTTGGTTCCCGACCGCACGAACATCAACGATTGGTCAATGGATTCATAAACTCGTCTATCCTTATTTACAATTCTTTGAACGCTTCCGCATTGGACCGGTTGGTTTCAGTGTTATTATTGGATTATTAGTTCTCAGATTAGCTCAAAGTGGCTTGAATCAATTATTATTTTTACTATTGCGCTAGATTAAAGCACGGAAAGTGAGGTGATTGGATGTCTGTTGAAAATATTTATCAACATTATCGTGTTGAAGAACAACCTTTTATCGATGAAGTATTCGGTTGGCTTCAACAAGCAGAAAACACCTATGCACCTTATCTTTCGAATTTCTTGACGCCTCGTGAAGCCATGATTGTCAAGCAATTAGTCGGCAATCATGATGAATTGCGTGTGCAATTATTTGGAGGCTATGAAGGAGCAGAACGTCAGCGCGCTTTCATATATTTTAATTATTATGAACCAGATCAATCTGACTTTGAAGTAGCGGCCTTTAATATTAATTACCCGCAAAAATTTGGGGAATTAACACATGGCCGTATTCTCGGGACGTTGATGTCGACTGGCGTCGATCGTAATCGTGTCGGGGATATTATTACGGATGGTGACCGTTGGCATCTCATCGTGGATGAGAAGATGCAGGATTATTTCCAACAACAAGTCACGAAGATCGCCAATGTCGGTGTGAAATTAGAACCGATTGACTATGAACATTTACTGGAATCCAATGAACAATGGTCTAGTGAGACCGTGATCGCTGCATCGCTCCGGCTTGACACTTTGTTAAGTAACGTCTATAATTTTTCTAGACAAAGAGCCAAAAATGCGATCCAAAGTGGACTGGTAAAAGTTAATTTTGTCGAAATGGAACGCCCGGATGTAATCGTGGGCGTGAATGACATTGTGTCACTGAGAAAATTTGGCAGGTTCTGGATTGAATCCGTCGATGGCACAACCCGAAAAGACAATTATCGTTTAACTGTCAATGTACTCGAACATTAAGGAAAGGATGTAAGACTATGGCATTAACTCCCAATGATATCGTCCATAAAAAATTTGATACCAAATTTAGAGGCTATGATGCAGATCAAGTCAATGACTATTTAGATATAATCGTGGCCCGTATGGAAGAATTAATCCAAGAAAATAACCGCTTAAACCAAGAATTATCGGCAGCGGTTGATAAAAACAATTATTTTGCACAATTACAAGATTCATTAAATAGCTCGATTGTAGTCGCTCAAGAGGCGGCTGATCGTCTCAAACAAAATGCGCGTAAAGAGGCAGAATTGATTATTTTTGAAGCAGAGCGCGAAGCTAATAATCATGTCAATGAAGCCAATGAACATGCGCAAAGTTTGATTCAAGAAGTCAATTCTATCAAACGACAAAATCAAATTTATCATCAACGTGTTGAAAATTTAGTTCGTGAACAATTAGAATTCATTACAAGTAATGAATATCAGGAACTATTCAAAGAAGATGTTGAGATGCATGATATTGAAATGCCAGACATTCGCTCAACACAATCGGTCAGCGAACAAGTCGATGACTTAGTGCGTGAATCTGAAGGAACACAAGAAGTTCCAATTCCAGAACAAATGCCAGATTCGGAAGAAACGGTAGTTGCAGAAGAATCAATTGAAGCAACAGAAGTGGAAACGCCACAAGAGCCACAAAACCAATCTTTCGATGAAACAATGGTTTTCAAACCGTCGGATTTACCAAATAAGACAGAAGAAGAACCAAGAGAAACATCGCCTCAAGAAACACAAGGTTTTGACTTCTCGCAATTCGATGACGTACCAGAAGATCGAACTAGTAAAAACTATCAAACACCTCAAGATGAGGAGCCTGATACTGAAGATCATGATGAAAAAGATCATAACGATGACAATGATCCAAAAGAAGAAAAGAAAATGAAATCTGAAAGTGTCCTAGGCGAAACCATTCGCATTGAACTACCGATACAAGAATAAGACCAAGATGATTAAGTATATTGACAGCGAGTCAGGATTTGGTGAGAGCCTGATGAATCACTACTTAATGCATTATCAGCTTATGATTCAGATCGCTTAAAGAGCGTTAACATGACTGAGTGAATAGACAGATTGTCTATTAAATTGGGTGGTACCGCGTGCAAACGTCCCTTCATATCGAAGGGGCGTTTTTGTTTTATTAAATCGCTAACCAATAATATGAATTTACTTTTTTGTTTTGCGAATGTTTTGCTTCATACAAAAAAAACAATAATTAGTGATATTTGAAAATATCGTTAAAATAAGTGATCATGAAACACTATTTGATTTTTAATTGAACGAAAGTAATTTATCTTATCATTAAGAACCCTATCCATCCCATATAAAATAATAATTAATCCACTCGTCCTGATACGATGACTCTATGACCCTCTACAACAGAAAGGAATGCTTATGAAACTCAAAGACACATTAAATTTAGGCAAGACATCTTTCGCCATGCGTGCGAATTTGCCAGTAAAAGAAGTCGCTTTACAAGAAGAATGGGAAAGCGCAAATATGTATGAAAAAATTCAAGAGAAAAATGCCGATCGTCCAGCATGGGTACTCCATGACGGACCACCATATGCCAACGGTCAATTACATATGGGGCATGCCTTGAATAAAATTACAAAAGATTTTATTATTCGTTATAAATCAATGAGTGGTTACCGCTCACCTTATGTCCCAGGTTGGGATACGCACGGTTTACCGATTGAATCGGCTTTAATCAAACGAGACGGTGTTAATCGTAAAGAAATGTCGATCGCAGCTTTCCGTGATTTATGTAAGGCCTATGCGCTCGAACAAGTAGACAATCAAAGAATCGACTTCAAACGTCTCGGTGTAACCGGAGAATGGGATAATCCTTATTTATCACTCACACCTGAATATGAAGCACAACAAATTCGTGTCTTTGGAGCCATGGCAGATAAAGGCTACATTTACAAAGGAGCAAAACCTGTTTATTGGTCACCATCTTCTGAATCTTCACTAGCTGAAGCAGAAGTAGAATATGCGGATGTCACTTCGCCATCAGTATATGTCGCATTCAAAATGCGTGATACTAAGGGTGTCATTGATGAAGATGCTGAACTCGTTATTTGGACAACAACACCATGGACGCTACCTGCGAATATGGGAATTACTGTCGCACCAGATGCAGAATATGTCCAAGTGAATGTTGACGGACGTCGCTTTGTTGTGGCGGAAGATTTATTAGTTGATTTATCTGAAAAATTAGAGTGGAATGAACCAGAAGTTGAAAAACGCTTCAAAGGGTCAGAATTAGACCGCGCTGTCGCGGCACATCCATTTTATGACCGCGACTCACTCGTGATGGTCGGCGACCATGTTACTTTAGATTCAGGAACGGGCTTAGTCCATACTGCGCCTGGACACGGGGAAGATGACTATTTCATCGGAAAAGAATATGACTTAGAAATCTTATCACCAGTGGATGACCGTGGTCACTTCACAGATGAAGCACCTGGCTTAGAAGGCATGTTCTATATTAAAGGACAACGCTATGTTTTAGAATGGATCGAAGAAAATGGGTCACTCTTACTTCAAGAAGATATTGTCCATAGCTATCCACATGACTGGCGTACGAAAAAACCAATTATTTACCGTGCAACACCACAATGGTTCGCATCAATCGATAAATTCCGCGATGAATTATTGGAAAATGTCGAAGAAAATGTTAAATGGTATCACCCATCCGGTGAACGTCGCATGTACAATATGATTCGCGACCGTGGCGACTGGGTCATCTCACGTCAACGTGTTTGGGGTGTGCCATTACCTATCTTCTATGCTGAAAATGGTGAACCAATTTTAGATGTCGATGTCATCAATCATGTAGCTGATTTAGTCGAAGAACACGGCTCAAATGTCTGGTTTGAACGCGATGCGAAAGACTTACTTCCAGAAGGCTACACACATGAAGCGAGCCCGAATGGTGAATTTACCAAAGAAATGGATATCATGGATGTGTGGTTTGACTCTGGTACATCTTATGCGGGAGTTCTGCAAGTTCGTGATGACCTGGTATTCCCAGCGGATATGTATTTAGAAGGATCTGACCAATAGTCA
>JBHWOV010000091.1:0-15506 GCA_043424535.1 Aerococcaceae bacterium | reverse complement strand
GTTGTATGCAAGCTATCCATTGCTGAATTTAATTGTTGATTGACATAAGTCATACTTAATACTGTTGCAACAGAATCTAATTCCTTAATTGTCTCCTCAACTTGCACTGGATCACTTTGTTTTGCATTTTTAACTAAGAATAGAGTCGGCTCTATTTTATCTTTATTAAAATGCGACATGAAATCTTCCGGAGTCATATAAATATAGTGAGATAAATAATTCTCCGCAATCCCTACGATTGGAACATTTACAATCTTTTGATTTTCATCTCTCACAGACATTTCAACCGGTTCGTCACCATCATAGCCATAATGTTCTGCTAATCTTTCGGTCATCACAGGGCCATTATTTAGATCAATAGGTCCTTCTTCCCGCATTCTTAATTGGATAAATGAATCGAAGGCCTCAGGATCTCCTAATGGCACCATCACATTGATTGGCAGTTGCTCACGGTCATCAAAATCTGTTTCAACCGTTGCTTGATAAACTGGATAAACGGATGCGACTTCAGGCATTTGTTCTAATTCTTCTTGTAACGCAGTGACATTCGCATCTTCACTGACATAAACAAAATTATCAAATGTTTGAATTTCTTCAGTTTGAGCATCTACCATATGCGTGATTGTATCACTGATTCCAAAACCAGTAACCATTAACATGGTACAACCTGCCACACCAATTAAAGTCATAGCATTACGACCTTTATAACGCAGTAAATTACGAACGGTCATTTTCTTTTTGAAACTCAAACGATTCCAAAGCCATGGAATGCGTTCTAAAAAGACTTTTTTACCTGATCTTGGCGGTTCAGGTAATAATAATTCAGCTGGTGCGGATCTTAAGCTTTTTAATGGCTGAATGATTGCCGGAAGCAAGGCTGTCAAGAGGGCAATCAACGCAACAAAACCATCCCACAATGGTAATCTCGCAATCTGTACATTATCCAAATAATGCATATTATTATAGGCATTCACAATAATCGGTGGTAGAGTTGCATAACCAATGATAATTCCTAAGATTGTCCCGATTAAACTGGCTAATCCACCATAGAGTACAAATTTAGAAATAATGGAACGATTTGGGTAACCTAATTGCAACATCGTTCCCATATACATTCTTTGTTCAGAAACCATTCTTTTAATCGTCGTAAAGGCGACAAGAATCGCTACTAAGAAAAAGATTGTAGGGAAGAAATTACTAATCACATTTAATTGTTCTGCATTATCTTTAAGACTAGAGTAAGCAGTAAAACCATGGCGATCATTGACAATTAAATTAGGTTCTGTCATCTCTTGCAGATTTTGATACCCTTGTTGTATTTGATGCTGACCTTTTCTTCTTTGATACTGAGAATCTTCTATTGATTGATCAAATAATGCTTTTCCAGCTTCCCATTCACGTTCACCTGCTGCTAATTGTGAATAACCGGAAAATAGCGCATCTAGTCCTCGTTGATATTCAGTCATACCTTCGTCTAATTCAGTTCTCGCTTGACTCAATCTTGCCTGAGCTTCATTTAAAGTCTGTTCACCGGTCGCAATATCTTGGTAACCGGCATCCAATGCTGATTTACCAGAATCTAGTAATGCACGCGCTTCATTTAACTGAGCAAGTGCCACATTTTGATTTTCAGTTAACATTCCTTGGCCCATCGCCAGATTTTCTCTTGCCTGCTGCAAGGCTTCTTTTCCTTGATAATAAGAGGCATAGCCAGCATCTAATTGAGCTTGTCTTTTGTCAAGTTCTGCTTGAGCGACTTTGACTTCTTCCCATTGTTGCTTCCAAGATTCAATATCAATGGATGATAAATCAGGAAGTTCAGAAAAATCATTATTTTGCCATGCTTGCAATGTTTCATTCAAAGTATTTTGTTGACTGCGTAGCGTATCCAGTTGAGTTTGTAATTCATTGATTGAATGCGTAATTTCTGCCATACGTTCTGGATTTTCTGGCAGGGTTTCTTGACCATTCAATGAATCTATTTGTATGCTTAACTCATTTTGTTTACTTAATAGAGCATTGCGTTCTGCTTCAACATTTATTTGAGCTTGACTTACTTCATTCAATTTTTGATTCAATTGATTCATTTCAGCCGTCATATGATCATTTTCTGATTCAGTCTGACTTGCCAGATTAGCTAATTGATTTTGTAATGTTGCGATTTGATTTTGATAATTCATATTAGCAGACTCTAATTCAGCAAGTCTTTGATTTACTTGATCTAATTCAGTTTGCAATAAATGTAATGTGTCAGCTTTTTCTTTATTCGATAGAGCCGCTTGCTCTAATTGTTCATATTCCGATTGAAGTTCAGTGATTGAATCTTCTGTCGTTTGAATTTGTGTGTCAATTGTAGCAATCTGTTTTTCTAATTCTTGGACCGTTGCTTCAGAAGATTGAAGGTAAGGTTCTAATGCAGTTTGATATTGCTCAATTGTTTGATCGCGTGTTAAATTCGTCGTATCAATTGTTATTCCTAATGAAGTTGCAATGGATTCATAAGCTTGAACTAATTCATTAAATTCCTGTTCTAGTTTTTGTTGTTCTTCTTGCAATCCATCTTCTTCTGCAGCCATTTCTTTTTCCAATGACTTCAGATATAAATATTCTTGATGTAAGGCATTCGCCTGAGCAAGCAGCGGATTTACGCCTATATTTGATGTATCTGCATTGATATAATCTAACAAGGCTTGAATCGCTGAAATTCCTTGAGTATTTATATTTGGTAATTGACTTTTCGCTTGATCAAGAGCCAATTGGCTTGCTTCTAATTGATTCCACGTCTCATTCAAGGTCTGTTCACCTTGTTGAATTTGTGCTTGTCCAGAGATAAGTTGGTCGTAAGCTTGATTAATTTGATTGCGATAAGCACGTTCCCCACTTAAATATTGGGACCATCCTTGTTGAAAATTTGCTTCCTCTGACTCAATCATTGCTTTGGATAAAGCAAGCGTTTGTTGACCTTGCTCGAGTGACGCGATTCCTGATTGATACTCTGCTTCACCTGCTTGCAATGTTTGATAGCCGTCTTGCAATTGATTGAGGCTTTGATAATACTGATTCCACGCATCATCTAAGGCGCCACGACTCTCATTTAATTTATTTTTCTGTTCTTCGATTAACTGATCTGCATGATCTAAATCCCATTGACTCTGATTTAATTGATCTTCAATAGTCCCTCTAACTTCTTCCAATCTTTTAGCAGGTTGATCAGCTAATTTTTGTTCAATCGCTTCAGTATATTGACCCATCGCATCGTCATATTCTTTAGAATAAGCGGGATATTCTTTGCCGGCTGGCGTCCAATAGAGAATTTCAGAATAATAATCGCCACCTATAGCATTTTCATGTACAACAGCGAATGCTGAATTTCCTTGTATACCACGGTTACTGCGATCCATATAGAGTGGCGTTTGTGCAAATCCTACAACCTCAAATGTCTGTTGCTTGAAATGGATGGGTGTCTGTCCCTCTGGATAATCCATTTGAGGATCATATTCAGCAAGTTGATCGACTGTAATCGTATCTCCAATAGCAAACATTCCTTGTAATTGTTCATCTTCAATATATTTACTATCGAGTACAATTTCATTTTCATTCTCTAACATTCGTCCTTCAACCATTTGGTAAATATCATGTTCTGACTTACCATCATATGTTAGGAATTTGGCATTCTCATTGCTTGGCTTTAAAGTTTGAACAACGGATTGCATCCCTTGAGCATCAACACCTTCGATCGATTGTGTTCGCTCAAGATCTTCTTGGGTCAAGCCCATCGTTCCTATAATTTGACCATCTGGAAGTTGATTCGCTTGATAATAAACATCCGCAGTTTTTAGCATCGATGGTCCTGATGCTTTAATACCAACAAAAAACGCTACACCTAACATGATAATCGTTAATAAAGAGAAGAAACGTGCAAAAGAATCTTTAATCTCGCGAAAATTATCTTTCCATAATGCGGACTTCAAATAATCCCTCCTTTATCACCATTTAATCTCGTCAATGTCTTTAGGGTTTGGGTTTAACTCTTCACTATCTACCTTTCCATTACGAATACGAATCACGCGATCAGCAATTTCACTGATGGTTTGATTATGCGTAATTACGACGACAGTGGTCCCTAAGTCATCACAAGTCTTTCTTAATAATTTTAATATTTGAACTCCAGTCTCATTGTCCAGTGCGCCAGTAGGCTCATCTGCTAGTAATAATGCTGGTTCACTAGCAATCGCCCGTGCGATAGATACGCGTTGTTGTTCTCCTCCTGATAATTGCGCCGGAAAATTATCAGCACGATGATCTAATCCACACAACTTCAATACTTCCATTGCGTCTAAATCACTTTCTGAAATTTGAATCGATAAATCGACATTTTCTTTCGCCGTTAAGTTTGGAATGAGATTATAATTTTGGAAGACAAATCCAATATTATTTCTGCGAAATGTGGTGAGTGATTTCGTATCAAATTGTGCAATATCTTCTCCATTCACAAACACTTGCCCTTCGGTAGGTGCATCCATGCCACCAAGTATATTTAAAGTCGTTGACTTTCCGGCACCTGAAGGGCCAAGTATCACTGCAAATTCACCTTTTTCGATTTGAAATGAAACCTCATCATTTGCCTTTGTAATTGTGTCACCATTCTGATAAGCTTTCGTGACATCTTTTAACTCAATATAACTCATTTATGCCTCCTATGCTCCTCGATAAAATACAAATACCTTCAAATATTGGCTCTCTTTATCATTCGTTGTCGGAAAATCTTCATTTGGAAGTTCAAATTGTTGAATTAAATAGATCGAATCACTGACTTGCTTAGACGCTTCGATAATCTCTTCACGGAAAGTATCGCGGTCTAAACCACTATGATTCGTCGATATAATGGTCATTCCACCTATATTGGTCATCTTAAATAAATCAATGACTAAAGATAGGTAATCCTTCTCAACACTAAATTGATATTTTTTTGTTCTAGCAAAACTTGGTGGATCACAAATGACTAAATCAAATTGTTTTTGATGGCGTTTAGCATACGAAATGTAATCAAATACATCCATGACGCGAATTTCATGATCTGAAATATCTGTCGAAATGCCATTCAATGTAAAGTTTTCTTTCGTCCAATCTAAACTCCGATTCGCTACATCGACACTCACCGTATGTGATGCGCCACCTGTCGCTGCAGCAACTGAAAAAGCACCTGTATAACTGAATAAATTAAGAACCGTCAGCGACTCTGATTGTGTTTGAATAAATTGCCTTACATGACGTTGATCTAAAAAGATTCCTGTCATCCAATCGGCTCCTAAATAAACGGCATATTGGATATTATTTTCGAGAATAATCAGTGGTTCGGGTGCTTTTTCTCCGACGGTATGTTTAATCGCCCAATCATCCTCTGAAATCGCATAGCGCTTTGTTTCATAGATCCCTCGAAGTTCAGGTAATTGCGATTTTAATATTGAAATAATGTTTTCGCACTCATTAAAAAGAGCTTTGGAATACCAATTGATTTGTAGAAAGCCAGCATACCAATCGATTGTGAATCCACCGAGTCCGTCTCCTTCACCATTAAATAATCGAAAGCTATTCGTCGCTTCATCTGAAAACAAATTATTACGGCGTTCAATTGCCTGGGAGATTATATGCTCTAAAAATTCATTATCTAAAAATACATTCATTGATAATGTGAATACCCATGCAAAACCTTTATTTTGTTTTACTACAATCCCCTTACCAACAAATTGATTGCTTTCATCACGAAATTGTACAATCTCACCTTCATCAATCGTATCGATCTGATTAGGATGGATTAAATCATGTTCTTGAATCAATCGATGTCCTTGATTAATTTTATCAACGCTATCTGGATATAGTTTAATATTTGTCATTTTTTTACCTACTTTTCGTATTGAATCGATGATGTTACAATAATAACATCTATCGTAATTTTTTCCTATTATCATACAAGACGATGTGACAACTCCATTGTCTTTGTCACGAAGGGGTATTATGGCTAAAGGAAGCAATCAAGAGATGAACCAATTATCTAAAGAAGCATTACAAACCGCTTTAATTGAATTATTACTTGAAAAAGACATGGATTCAATTACGGTCACAGAATTAACTGAACGAGCGGGCGTTTCGAGAATGACCTATTATCGGCATTATCAATCGATGAAAGATATTTATCATGAAACGCTTGATATTATTTTTCAAGAGATTATCAGTGTCGGCAAACAAATGCTAGTGAATGGCAACTGGCCAGAATTTTGGTTAACGCTTTTCAATTTCTGTTATGAACAACAAATATTGACAAAAAGCATACTCAATGGCAATCAAAATCATTATGTTTTAGAGTATCTCAACCAAGTTTTTATTTCTGATAGCGAGCAAGCACTCGATAAATATCAAAAATATGCTTTTATCGGCATGACTTATAATTTATTACTAGAATGGACACATAATAACTTTGACATTTCACCTCAAGAATTAGCAGAGATTAGTTCACATTTGATGAATAAGCAAATACAACCTGCACTTCCAGATAAATATTTTACACAATCTCAAGAAAAGAAAACGAATAATCCTAGACAGCAATTACATGAATAAAAAAGACTCTCTATGAATCTTAAAGAATTCATAGAGAGTCTAATGATTTATAATTTGAAAAGAGATGTTGCTTGTGCTGGATCGGTCATATGAATTTGAAAATCTTCATTCACCGCAAGATCATATTGTTGCAAGATCGAAGTCATCGAATCCATCGCCAATTGTTTCGTATTATTATCCTGACTTAAATGACCTAAAAAGATATGTTTCGTATTATTACCAATCAAATTGGTCATCGCAATGGCACCATCTTCATTACTTAAATGTCCTTTGTCACTTAATATACGTTGTTTAAGCGACCAAGGATAGCGTCCATAACGAAGCATTTCTACTTCATGATTACTTTCGATTAAATAACTATCTGCATCATATAAAATATCCGATAAACGATTCGATACATAACCTGTATCCGTCAATAAAACGAATTGTTTATCTCCTCTCTGAAGAGAATAAAATTGTGGTTGTATCGCATCATGACTCACTTCATAACTAAATACATCAATATCCCCAACTGAGATGGTCTCTTCTGGTTCAATATAACAAACCAGATCAGGATCAATTTTACCAATCAGTTTAGGTAAGACGCTCCATGTTTTTTTATTAGCATAAATTGGCAATTGATATTTTCTTGATAAAACACCAACACCGTGAACATGATCCTTATGTTCATGCGTAACAAATATCGCATCGACGTCTTGCATCGAGCGATTAATTTGAGCTAATAATCCTTCGATTCGTTTACCACTTAATCCTGCATCTATTAAAACGCCATAAGTAGCCGATTCTACATAGATACAATTTCCGGAACTGCCGCTGGCTAGTACTGAATAATTTAATGTTTCTAAGCCTTGTCTCGACAATGTATTATTTTCTGTTTGCTTATTTAATTGCATTCATTTATCACTCTTATCTAAATAATAGTCCATCCATTAACTTACCATGCTTTTTAATTAGTTACAATCATTGAATACTTTTCTTTATTCAAAAGGAGCCACTTAAATCAGGTGGCTCCTCATTTTTTCTTCGTAAATTGATGGAATTTATTCATATCATCGTTTTGTTAAAAGCACCTTTCAAAAATCTTGCCATTGAAATCAATTAATTTTGACGTAAATTGATCCAACTTAAAACGATCCCACGATGCGCATCGATTAACAATGATTTTGGAGTACTATTTTCTTCAACATAGATAAATTCCCAAGCTGGTGAATAAACATTCATCTCATTTAATGAAGTTGACTGATAAAAACTAATCCGTGTATCAATAATTCGAGCATCATCAGGAATTAAAGTCTCAACACGACGATCTAAAATTTCAATCGCTGTTTTTTCCGAAATAATTTCGACACTCGTTTCTAATTGAGTAATATTCGACTGATAAGTCTGAATATATCCCGTCATTAAATAAGAATCATTTAATTGAAGACGCAATTCTGCTGTTCCATCAATTATACTATGTCCATCACCATCTGTCATCCGTAATACAATTGTTTTATCTGTCGCATTATACACAGGATGACTATAGGCCGCACCTTGAATGAACCATTCTGGTTTATCCAAAAATTCTTCTTTCAAATAAGAAAATTGCTCTTCGGTTATTTCAGTGGTCGCATCATTCAAACCAATTCCTAAATCAACAGGCTGATCAAATGTACTGGTTAACACCCGATTGGAATCAATTGATGCATTTTGGTTGGATAATTGTGAAATGTTTTCAGCAAGATAATTCGTTTGATCTGTCCGAATTAAATGAACATCTGCTGTAGCATCACTAAAATTTTGAAAGGTAACCCCACGATTTTTCAGTTCCTCTTCGATGGTCGTATCAACTGCTGTATTAGGGTCAATATTTACCATGGATATCTTTTGTGTAATTGAAAAAGTGAGATAGAGATTGAACGCAATCAGAAAGAAAATGAGCAATAGTTGAATACGTTTATAATCCAATTTACCCACCTCTCATTTCATTAACAACTTCTTCACGATGTTTCATAAATGCTTCCGAATCTAACTGATCCATCGCATATGCTTGATCATCATAATAAAAAAACCATTTTGGTACAAGAATTGCCTTTTGAAAATCTTCCATATCTGTTTGCCACTCATACCCCAATGATACGGCATCAAATTCATTAATTTGTAAGCCTAATTCTGATAAATGCGTCAAAATCTCTCCGTCTGATGGCAATGTATATTGCTGTGAGACATCATTAATGTATGCTTGGGGGATTAATAATGCCGTTTGAAAACGATAAACATCTTGACTTGAATCATTTCTTAAATGCACCGTACTCGCCCCATAATCTGGAAGATTCGGCACAGTAAAAATCGGCATATTATCTAAATGATGACGGTAAGTAATTCGGCCATTCGTTCGATTTGTCAAACGAATATCTCCTGGCCAATATTCATACTTTTTAATAATTTCAAAACTATCTTCAATGCCTTCAAGAATCGTACTTGTATTGCCATCATCAATACGACTAATCATATAATCCAACCGCTTTGTTGCATTATTTATTTCTAAGGAATAACGATAATTTCGATAAATCGTACTTGTATTACTTGTACTCACAATTTTTGGTTCTAAATCACCTGAAAACATTTGTGAAATAAATAAATTTTCTGGTAATTCTTCTAAAGTATATAAACGACTATCCCGAGTTAATGGTTCTATTGGTAAATAAATAAAACGTGATTGCCCATAATATCTCCGGACGGGAATCGCATTATCGATATTTTTAGCAATGACTTCTTGTAATTCTCTCTTGGTCAACTGTTCAGTCATTTGCGCTTCAATATATTCACCGGTTTCAGCATTCATCAAATAAACGGTTTGATTATCATCAAAAGGGATCACGATCTGATTAATCAATAATGACACTTCCGATAAATCATCAACTCCAGTATAGTTACTAATTAAGCCAACTGGAAGCTCCTCTCGAAAATCAATTTCTAAATAATCCTCATCGAATAAAGTAGAAAAATTATCAGTTTGGAGAATTTGATCCGGATTTTCAATAGCCATTGGTAAACTTGAAAAATAAGCGGTAATTGTTTGTTGAATATCCGCTTGATTCAACCAATAAAACGAATCATTTTCATGATAAAAATAACTAGAAGGTCGGATAACATCTTTTAGTTCTAGATTCGTCGATTCATAAAAATCTGTAATATCATATTCAGCAATCGCCGCTTCTTCTGGCAATGTCTCAACAGCTTGTGTTCCTTCACCATTACGATCCGATAAGTATGTATAAAAATCATGAATATTAATTGAAATGAAAGTCAACACAACACTTAATAATAAAGTAAAGAATAGGACTATTGATACCCAGCTATTTCGTTTCAAATATCATCCCCCCATTCATCAAAATCATCCAACTCTGTGAGTGGTAATTCAATATAGAATGTTGATCCTTGTTGTTCTACACTATCAACCCAAATTCGTCCACCATGCATTTCTACGACTTCCTTAGATATTGCTAAACCGAGACCACTACCACCTTGTTCTCTAGATCTAGCCTTATCAACACGGTAAAATCGTTCAAATAAATGTTCCGCATCGGCTTTAGAGATACCTAGCCCTTCATCACTAATGCTCAAAATCACTTTATCATGAGAATCTTCAATGGTGATGGTGATCGTTCCCCCATCGGGCGAATATTTAATCGCATTATTTAACAGATTATCGATCACTTGTGTCATCCGATCTTGGTCGATTTCCACAAACACATCATTTGCTGTGAAATTTCGTTGAATATGATATTTCGTACCAATATTTTTTTGTGTGAATTCTAATCGGTCAATGATATGGTCAACAACACCTTTTAAATCGATAAATTCGATATTAAGAATAATTTGTTCACTATCCATTTTTGATAAATCAAGTAAATTTGTAACCATACGCATCATTCGATTACTTTCAGATTGTATTACTTGTAAAAATTGCGGTGCAATTTCTTCATCTTGCCACGCTCCATCAAGCAATGCCTCACTGTAGCTCTTCACACTGGTTAAAGGCGTACGCAATTCATGCGAAACATTTGAAACAAAGTCGCGTCGTTCTTGATCCGTTTTTTCTTGCTCAGTCACATCCGTTAAGACACAAACTAATCCTGTGACAAAACCTGTTTCTCTCCTAATAACAGAAAATTCTGCTCTCAAGATAGTTAAAACATTTTTAAATTCACGATTGACCGTTATTTCGGAATCCGTCCGAATTAAATCGTCGATATAATAGTCATCTCGAATCCCTAATAAATCAAGGATAGAACGTCCCATTGCCCATTCTTGACGGACATTGAGTAAATAAAGCGCCCTCTCATTAACCAATACCACATTACCTCTTCGGTCGGTACTAATCACACCATCACGCATATGTCTTAGTACCCCATCAAGTCTTTGGCGTTCAGATTCTGTTGAGTCTTGCGCTTCACGAACTTTATCTGCTAATTCATTAATTGTAATAGCCAGTTCACCAAGTTCATCTTGGCCATAAACTTCAGCAGGATAATTATAAACCCCTTCTGATATTCGAATGGCTTGTTGTCGCATATTTTCAATCGGTCTGGTCAGTCCTTGTGACATAAAAAATGCCACAACCAATGCGACAATAATCGCTATCAATGCTGAAGTAACAAATACTTCAATAATTTCATTATTTAATGAATAGATATCCGCCATATCCGCTTCAATGACAACGACTCCCAAAGATTGACTCGGCTGCGTGTTTTGTATGGGAGCAACAACTAAATAATAAGGCTTATCTACTTCAGGGCTTCTCACCTCCGACGCGTAAGTCGTTTGAGCAAGTAACACATTTCTAATCACACTATTATTTGCTTGTGTTCCAATTTGTCCTTGATCAATATCTTGATTCGTTGCAATGATCGTTTCATTCGGATTAACAACCCAAATACGTGTCGTATTTGTCGCAGAAAAAGTATCCAAAGCTTGATTCATTCTTAGATCTTGTTCCTCTTTCTCAAGGCTGTCATTAGCGAGAATAGGGGCAAGATTACTAGTAAGGAACTCACTCTGGATATTAATTTGATTCTTAAAGTTTTCAATCGATTGAGACTCTAACTGATCAATAAAGAAGACCCCAAAAAATTGGAAGGCAATCATTAATATAAACAAAAATAGCAGTGGAATCTTAAAATAAATCGATTGAAAAAAATGATAAGATTTACGCTTCATACTTCATATTACTCCTGGTCAGGGTTCTTTAAGAAATACCCTACCCCTCTTCTAGTGATAATGTAATTCGGATGGCTTGGTTGATCTTCGATTTTCTCACGCAGTCGTCTAACAGTTACATCAACTGTCCGAACATCGCCAAAATAATCATAACCCCAAACGGTTTCTAATAAATGTTCTCTCGTCATGACTTGTCCAATATGTTTTGCAAAATAGAGTAACAATTCAAGTTCACGATGCGTTAATTCGATTTCTTCACCCCGTTTAGATGCGATATAAGCATCTTGATGAACAATCAAATCTCCAATCTCTATATCTCCTTGTTGATCATCTGTCTGCGATTCAGAGGTAAATGCATTTCTTCTTAATGTCGCCTTCACACGTGCGACAAGCTCTGGATTGGAAAAAGGTTTTGTTACATAGTCATCCGCCCCAAGTTCTAAACCGACGACTTTATCTATTTCAGAATCTTTCGCTGTCAACATAATAATCGGTACCGCACTAGATTTACGTAATTCTCTTGTCACATCTAAACCAGTCATTTTTGGAAGCATAATATCCAATATGACAAGGTCTGGTTCTTCTTTGGCAAATTGATCAAGTGCTTCTTGTCCATCAAATGCAGTTACCACTTCATAGCCTTCTTTTTCTAAGGAATAAGAAATTATATCCGAAATCGGCTTTTCATCGTCTACTACTAATATTTTATCCATAGAAATCTCCCTTCAATCTTTTCACTTTTAAAAATTACTCATCACTTTTATTTATCCTTAATATAGTAATTATACTTTTAAATCGTAAATAAAGCTAGTTAGTCTATATTTCTCTCATCTATGACCGATCTTATCAAATATCGACTCTATCATTTCAAATTTTTTTATCATCAACAATGCTTATCAAATGCATCTCCTTTTTTAGTATGTTATCGTAATATCATTACATTAAAGGAGTGTTAAAATGCTGTTTATTCGATTAATTGTAGCTTTTCTACTGGCTTTTGGTGCCGGAAAGCTCTTAACAAAATTTAACTTACCAGCTATTTTAGGCTGGTTAATCACAGGAATTATTATTGGTCCTAATGTGCTTGGAATTATCAATCAAGATTTGCTCAATGCCACTTGGTATGGTTGGATTATCGATTTATCTCAAGTATTAATCGGTATCATGTTAGGTTCCAATCTCGTATTAGAAGACATTCGTGCTCAAGGAGCAGAAAATCTCAAACTTTCATGGATTGAAATCATTATAACATTTCTAGTGGTATCCGTTGGCTTTGGCGGTGTCTTTTATTTAATGGGATATTCCCCAGTACTAGGTATCGTTATCGGAGCAATCTCTACCGTTACAGCACCTGCCCCAGCACTTTCAATCATTGACGAATATGATACCGAAGGTCCGCTAACTGACACTATGGAGTCGATGTCGATATTAAATTCACTGTTTGGGAATATGTTTTTCTTTGTTGTGATTGCGATTTTACAAACTTTCTATATTGAATCATCTGATTCAATTTTAGCGACAATCTTCATGTCAATTATAGCTCCTTTATTAATAGGGGTATTATTGGGTTACATTAGCGGACGCTTTGTTGATCCTATTGATAGTAAACGCACAGTTTTCATTGCATTCTTGGTGGTTGTCTTTATTTCATTTATCGCCGGAAAAGCCATTGATAGTTATATCTTCTCCACATTCAATCTCAATTATCTCTTATTAGGAATTGGCTTTGCAGCTGCATTTGTCAATGTTGGCGAAGTGGACGACTATGCTCGCATAGAAGATGATTTTAGTCATTTTGAATCGCTTGCTTTACTACTGGTGATTGTTAATATTTCCGCACCATTAGAACCTAGATTGATACTCACAGCGGGATTCCTTCCATTTGTTTACATTATCATTCGTGCTATTGGTAAATATCTAGGTGGTTACATTGGCTCACAAATTGTAGGAAAAGAAAAAACTGTCCAAAAATATCTTGGTATTGTTTTGCTACCTCATGCGGGTATATCGCTCGTATTAGAAGCGAACTCTCATACTTTAGTAGAAGCAATCGAACCGAGTGCCGCAAATATTATTACGATTACGATATCTGCTGCCGTCATTATCAACGAATTTATTGGTATTTTACTTTCGAATAAAGCCTATGAAAAAGCTGGCGAAGTAAGTCAAAATTAAAAGAAAGATGACTTGATTTCCATTAGTTGGGATTCAAGTCATCTTTTTTAAAATTTATATCGCATTAATTTTGACACTGATTAGAATACAATAACAGGCGTACCTAACTCAACCATTTCATAGAGTTCTGCCATCGCATCAGGTGGCGTATTGATACATCCTAGCGATCCGGACACTTGATAAGTATCGCCACCAAAATTTGCTTGCCAATTCGCATCATGAATGCCTTGACCCGTATCATCAAATGGCAACCAATATTCAACTGGTTGAACATAATCTCTCTCAGTTCGTGGATTGTATCCTCTTAATGATGAAGGAGATTGCTTATCCCAAATTGAATAGGCACCTGGAACTGTATCTGTTCCGACTTGACCGGTTACGACTAGTGTTTCAAAGAGCATTTCACCATTTTCATAATAGAACATGGTCTGATTCTCAATATCTACTTCGACATAAGTGTCGCCAATATCAGAACCTTCCGCATTATAACCTGTTCCAACGATTGATGGCTCACGCTTAACATCTTCACCTTTTTGTAAATCAGCGATGATTTGTTCAGCTTCTGCTTCGCGATCAATTGACCACCCAAGTGTACCAGGGTCAACTGTCACTGTTCCCCTTAAAGTACTTTCAAATTCACGCGGTTTTTCAAAGGTCGCATATTTATCATTAAGTGTTCCCAAATAATCATAAATCGCATCATAATCAAAAGTTAATTGATTTTGCTCATCAAAGCCCATCCACTGCATAATTTGTTCGCGTTGAATCGTTTCTTCTTCACCACTAATCGTCAATGTTAAAGTCATATCCGCTGCATCATTGATTTGATCCATCATTGCTTGAATCGTTTCATCATCACTAGTAATTTCAGGCTCAAGATATGCCTGATTAATTTCTGTTTGATCTTCGCCTTTTGCGATGTTGGCCATAATCAAATCAGTCAACTTATCATGATCTAATTGATTACCTTGTTCAGCTTCTTCTACATGGTAACCCTCTGCTTCTGTATATTCAATACTCGCATTTTTTGAGGGCTCACGGTCCCCATTGCCTAATCCAATATCTAAAAGTGCTTGATTCAGTGCATTCTCATTAATATCAATGTATTCATTTAAATTGACATCAAATTGGTCGCTATCAAAAAATGACAATAACCATTGATTCGGATTTTGAGATTGATAGGCATTGGTTAATACTTCTTCAACATGGAATTCTGGTTCTAATTGCGCTATTTTAATCGTTCCCACTTCATTACCATTTTCTGTAATAGAAATCGATTTATCCGCAAGTGATTCTGTAATATTCTTATTCGCTTCTTCTAATGTTTGATTACTAATATCCACCCCAGCAAAAACTGTATTGGGCTGAAAACGTTCAGAGAAATAGCCAATACCTGCAACATATCCTCCAGCTAATACAAGTATAATTGCTAGAAATGCAATAATGCCTTTTTTCATAAAATTCCACCTTTATTTATTATCTTATTTCATATTATACTCTTACTTTATGACTTT
>JBHWOV010000090.1:0-3224 GCA_043424535.1 Aerococcaceae bacterium | reverse complement strand
CCCTTCATTGATGTAGGGCCAGCAATCAGTTTAGCCTATGAGCCAGCAGAAGATGATGTCATGAAGCTTCCTCCACGAGACAAACATTCTGGTTTGGTTACCCGACCTTTCTTAACACAGATTATGATTTCTGGAGTGATTTTAGGACTTGCATCCTTTATAATCTTTTATCTGCACTTAAATGTGTGGGAATATGATTTAAATTATAGTCAGACTGTCACCTTTGCCTTTATGGCAGTGGCTCAACTTCTTCACTTACTAAATGTGCGTAAAACAGATTCATTTGGATTAGATTCGTCATTACTTAACAATAAAGTGATGTTAGGTGCCATCTTCTTATCAGTGGTGCTACTCTTGTTAGCGATATACCTTCCAGCCGCGAACAATATCTTAACCACAACACCATTGGATCTAATCACTTGGGCTTATATTATAGGTGGTGGCTTAATAGCAACTGGTCTAGTATACTTAGTTAAGCGTATCGCTGGTCATAAAAAGTAATTGTCTGTAAACAAAAGAGAGAGTCCCCAACTCGGGGTTCTATAATTTTTAGTGTTGATGAGAAATCATCAGCACTATTTTTGTGTATACAAAAAGTCATGCATTTCCTTTATCATATAAGTGACTAAACAAAATGAAAGGAAGGAAATGGCATGACTCATACTTATTCTAACCAAAATTTACTCGGAATAAAAGACCCAAACATAAAATTTACCAGTGATTTAGAACAAAAACATACCGAAACGTGTTAGATCATCGTCCGTCAGTGAGAAACAACGTCTCAGATGGGAATCAGAAAGTTCTCACTGTACGCGCGTATTTAGATAACTTGCCCTCAGGATGCGAACATTGTGGGTGCGTCAACCAGGGTTTCCAAGATATTGTTCGAAATGGCCGTATGAAATCTGCCATTTTAATTGGTCAATATAATTTTCAACCTGTTTATTTAAAGTTAGAAAAACAACGCTATCTCTGTAAGCATTGTCGTCAAACAATGGTCGCAAAGACACCTTTGATTCAACGTCACTGTTGTATTTCGAACCCGGTAAAACACCTTATTCGTGAAGAACTAGCGGAAATTCAGTCCATGAAGCTGATTGCCCAACACCTCAACGTTTCAATCCATACGGTCATTCGTGAATTAGAGCGTTGGGGAGACAATTTACGGCCAAGGCCATCTGGTTTACCGACCCATTTGGCGATTGATGAATTTAAATCTGTGAAACATGTGACTGGAGCGATGTCTTGTATTTTGATGAATAACCATACTCATGAGGTGCTGGGTATTTTAGAAGATCGGACACAAGGCTATTTACGGGATTATTTTCTCCGTTTCTCACGTGAAGAATGTCTCAAAGTTCAAACGATTACGATGGATATGTACTCTCCCTATCATCATTTTTTACCATCGGTCTTTCCGAATGCCGACATTATCATTGACCGTTTTCATATCGTTCAATTACTGCACCGAGTTCTTAACCAACATCGT
Source organism: Aerococcaceae bacterium (assembly GCA_043424535.1). Classification (GTDB taxonomy): domain Bacteria; phylum Bacillota; class Bacilli; order Lactobacillales; family Aerococcaceae; genus DSM-111022. Next base: position 1,735 of record JBHWOV010000090.1, on the reverse strand, counting down.
ATTAGCGTCATGAATCAATTGAAGTACCAACAGCCACGTGATTATCGTAAGCTGAAGCAACTCTGGAAGCTGTTACTAAAGCCACGTGAAGCACTCGATTTTGAACATTATCATACTCACCGATTATTTGACGGTTTAATTACCGAAAAAGGCATGGTTAGTTATTTAACACAGCTTGATTCAAGATTTTCTTTAGTGTATCGCCATGTTCACCGAATTATTGAAGCTGTACGAAGCCGTTCATTCAAAGACTTCATATACGGCTTAGAGGAAACGAAAAAATATGTCTTTCCAAAGAGCGTTCGAACAGCGTTTAACACGCTGTTTAAGTATCGCTTAGAGATCGAAAACAGCTTAAAATAAATATACCTTATCCAATGGCGTCGTTGAAGGAACAGTGAATAAGATTAAGATGATTAAACGCTCAGGTTATGGCTACCGTAATTTTGGACATTTAAGATGTCGCATTCTTATTTCAACACAATTCAAGAGAATCAATTCAGAACCACCACGCCATTTATATTTTAGCGAGGAAGAATCTGACAAAAAGTATAACTTACAGAAAAGTGCATAAAAAAGACGACTGATATTTCAGTCGCCAAAAGCTCCATCAACATTATTTGACATAGAGCCCTCTTTGTAAGGTTTTTATTTAATCTTATTAATTCTCATCATCTGAGATTTTTAAAATTTACTTTGAGAATTGATTAGCAGAAAATTTTGTTGGAGGATAATGATTTACAGTGCGGTATCCTGGTGCCATTTCCAGAACTTGAGGGATTCGATTGACTATCGTAGCACAAGTATGCTCGACTGTCGCTGGTCGTTCAACACTAACTGTCGTCGTTGGCTCTCCATGGATAGTCCACACACATAAGTCGTCTTCTTCTTCATTAAATATCTTTGCTATACAATCAATTTTTAAATCAATACCTTGATATGTTGTGACAGAAGTAGTCAAGGTCATTCCTACAGTCTCTCCTGTCTTATAATCCACACCCAAAACTTTAGAAGTCATATCTTTTTCTAAAATAATTGGAATTGTTTTTTGATGTATAGATTTAACTGACAGTCCTAAGGTAGCACAAAGACCTTCTGCTGAATTATAACCAGAATTCCATAGATACATGCCTGCTTCTCGTGCTTCATTAAAACTTAAATCAGATGCAGAAAAATCTATACCATCTACACCATAATCTTCAACATTATAACTAATGGTTCCTTCGATTAATTGTGCATCAATGATTCCGCCCATTACTACAGCAGGTAAATTAATCCAGTAAACATCTTGCATACCGGTTCCAAAAACTGTTACACCATGGTCATGAGCAAGCCGATCTAAGTGATTCACTTCTTCAGGAGAAGTTGCCCAAGGATAAATTGCTTCATCTCCAATAGTAATAACATTTAAATCATTTTCGACACACTTCCGAATGACAGGATACATCTCCTTCATATATGAAAATGTAGCCACAATAGCAATATCTGCTTTAGTTTCACTAAAAATACGATCCGCATCATCTGTAATTTTTATGCCATAGCTATGCTCTAAACCAATATAGTCACCTATATCCTGCCCAATAATATCGGGATTCACATCAATAGCGCCCACTATTTCAATATCTTTACTAATAAGATATTTCATCGTAACTTTGGACATTAATCCACAACCAACCTGAATTACTTTAATTTTTTCTCTCACAATCATCAACTCCCTCTCCTATATATTAAATAA
>JBHWOV010000089.1:0-12179 GCA_043424535.1 Aerococcaceae bacterium | reverse complement strand
TGGTTAGAATAAGTATGAGTCATGCCATTTCCTTCCTTTCATTTGGTTTAGGCACTTACATGATAAAGGAAATACATGGCTTTTTGTATACACAAAAATAGTGCTGATGATTTCTCATCAACACTAAAAATTATAGAACCTGAATAATGGTCATTGAACATGCCTGTTTTATTTTATTCCAATAAAAAAACCTTCTTACGAAGGTTTAAAATGTTTATGCTTCTACAACTTGTTTACCATCATAATTACCACATGATGGGCAAATACGGTGACTTAATTTGTACTCTCCACATTGTGGGCAAGCTGTCATCCCTGGAACATTTAATTTTTTGTGCGTACGACGCATTCTTTTTTTAGATTTTGATGTTTTTCTTTTTGGTACTGCCATTTGTATACACCTCCGCGTGATTAATCTTCTTTATCTAATAAGTCTTGCAAAGCTGCAAAACGTGGATCAACAGCAGATTCATTTTCATCTGCTTGTTGTTGTAGGTAAGACTCTTCAGTCATCACTGTCCAATCATTTCCAGATGGCAGTGTATCATCTGTTTCATCTTCGCCAATAATCTTCATAGGAATATTTAGCAAGATATTATCAATGACAACTTCCTGAAGATTCAATATCTCATCTTCAACGACAATAGTGACTTCTTCATGTTCATCAAGATTCGTTTCTTGATTATTGGTAACATAACGCTCCTTGACAGGAATCGTTAAATGAATAGTCACCGGTTCGAGCGTTCGAGTCGATGGTAAAGTTAAATCAGTATCAATTGTACAATGAAGTACCACTTCATAGTCAATTGCTGCATAATAACCATCTACTTCAGTATTCTGAACATCCGTAATTGAAGACATTCTTTCAATTAGTGCATCTTTGATGTCTAACTTTTCATCAAGCTTCAATAACTGATTCGGTTGCTCTTTGATCTGTTGAATTGTAAATTTCATCGTTATTCACCTCTGAAACAACAAATAACATTATATGCAATTTCTGCTTTAAAGTCAATATTATTTCGTCGTTTTATTTTATTATGATCGGTTTTCTCGTATAATTCTGTTCCTGGATTGCATCCAGTGAAATCATCTGCATAATCGCATCCGCTTTTAAATTACCAGGAACAAATGGCGCAGTTTGGCGATTAATATTGCTAACCATTTTAACTTGACGCTGTTTTTTTATCCCATTCAAATATTGTCTCCCGGATTCTGTAAATCCTAATACTTGTACCGCTGGCTGCTTTTTAAATTGCGCTTCCCAATTTTGCCATTCATTGACCGTAATGTCTAACAAAACACTCATTAAAATTCGTTGAATGCTTGATTTCGTCCATCTCTTGCTAATCATATTATCGAGAAACTGAGCATAATCTGTCGTTAAATAAATATTTTTCAATATTAAATGTTCGATTCCTTCTCGAATGCCCCAGATACTCCGCAATGATTCTGGTTGATGTTGAGCTAAGCGATAGCGTAAAAATGGATAAGCGATTTGCCAATCCATAAAATAGCTATCCTCTAATAATTTGGCCATGGATTGTGGTACTAATTGTTCCGGTTCACTATCTTCTTGTAAAGCTTGACGAATGGCGCTTCCTGATAAAACAGTTTGCCCATTTTGTGAATTTAAACGCGGCAAAGCAAGGCCTTCTAAATCAGGATAATATTTTTCGATCGCCTGAATATATTGAATGGCGAGCAAATGATTGGGACTCGAAATATCAAATGAAGGATGGTAACCAAGTTGATTGATCGCATAATGATGACTGGCTGCATAGGACATTCCTTCTAGCAATGCAGTTTGAATATGCTGGTCAATATCATTGGTATGATCCATTTGCCAGTGCACAAAGTCGCGAAGTTCTTGTGTACTCGCCGTTTCTGTCCCAAATCCAAGCGTAGTGATGCCAAGTTGATGCAGTAAGCGCACATTATAATTTGCAAAATAATCCGCTCCTTGTAAACTCGCTACAATTGGCGCTTCGATAACTAAATCGGCGCCCGATTTCAGTGCTGCTTCGGCACGTCTCCATTTATCAACGATTGCAAACTCGCCACGTTGCACCACATTTCCAGACATTAATACGATGACTGTTTGAGCTTCTGTCATTGTCTTAAGTGTCCGCAATTGATACGCATGTCCATGATGAAAAGGATTGTATTCTGCAATAATTCCTAAGGTTATGGCCCTATTTTTCAATTCGGAAAAACCATCTTTCCTCAGATTGATCGCGTTTTAAATTTAACGGGCGACTGCCATAATCGACAAAAACTTCTGCGTCTTTGGCGAATCCTGCTTGCTTTAACCAGCTTAAATAATCTTTTAATGGATAAGTTCGCTCTTCTAATGTAACCTCATAACGCTCATATTTTTGACCTTGGTTCTTTTTATCGAAGACCACTAAATGATGAGCGACTGATAAATGGTCTGAATCAATGACACTATCCCACATCAATGCTGCCGTCTCATCATAATCATGATACATAAAATTATCAAATTCATTCAATATCATCGCTGGCGTTAAGACGTCAAATAAAAGTGTGCCACCCGGTTTTAAAATACGATGCATTTCTTTAAAAGCGCGTTGAACAGCAGAGGAATCCGCTAAAAAACAGATTGAATCTAAATAGCAGGTCACCAGATCAAATTGATTGTCCGCTATATTTAAATCCGTCATATCTCCCTGTTTGAGTGTCACATTTTCAACACCTTTTAATTCCTTTTCAGCAATTTGAAGCATACCTTGATCGATATCGATTCCAGTAATATGACCACAAAAAGGACTCAACAATTGCGTAAACCATCCCGTTCCACATGCTAAATCAAGGACTTTTGCTGGTTCGTGGTCAAGTGAATTCAATGTAAAGTCCAGCCAATGAGCATAAACAGATAAGTCATTAAAGCGGTCATAAACAGGTGCTATTTTATGAAAACTCATTATTCATTAATCCATTCATTAATATTGACGAGTGGAGCTTCTTTCCAAATATTCTCTAAATTATAATGCGTTCTCTCATTGTAATGAAACACATGCACGATAATATCGTGTAAGTCGATGAGTGTCCAACGACCGCCCACTTTTCCTTCAACATTTTTAATATCAATGTCTTCTAATTTACAAGCGTCAAGAATATCTCTCACAATCGCATCTTGTTGTCTTTCATTATTGGCACTCATAATAAGAAAATAATCCGCTAATGGAGTTAAATCGTGCACATCTAAAGCGACGATATCCTTCGCTAAACTATCGTCCGCTGCTTTTATAATAATTTCTAATTTGTTAATCGGTGTCATAATACCTCCTAATGGTTTGTAATCCAATGATTATAAATTTTAACACTTTCAATAAAAATTGTTTGTTCATTTTTGGCGAGATGACGAATGGATTGTTTCATTTGAAAAATCGTCGCCTCGTCTAAATCAGAATAAGTTAATTTGCGCGCTTTTTTGATTTGTTTAAATTGTCGCCCTGGTTCAATATAGTCTGCCATAAAGATAATCTGAGCTAATGGGTTCATTTCATACCATCCTGTTGTATGAAATGCGATCGCAGATAAAATATCTGCCTCTTCAATACCAAACATTGTGATGGCTAATTCGGCTGCGGCTAATCCGTGCCAGATGGCTGGTCCGCCTGATTTAATAGCCATTTCAATGTCTGCGCGTTTTAAATAATCTTTTGCTAGTTGATACATTTCTTTTTTATTTATTTCTTTACACATATCATGAAGTAATGCAGCGATACTGACGGGCTGTTCAGGATATTGATAATGCTTTGCGATGTCTAGCGCTGTTTCTTCTACACGCAATGTATGATTAAAACGCCCTGGAGACAATTGTTTTTTTATGTAGCAAACAATGTCTTTGCGCTTAACGGAATTTTTCTTTGACATGGATATTTCTACTCCATTCTAGAAATGACGATATAGTTGGTGCGCTTCGATATATTTTTCTACTTCATGTGGTACTTGATAGCGAATAGACTGTTCGAGAAACACACGTAAACGAATTTCAGTTGAACTGATATCCACTAAAGGAGAATCAACCCATAAAATAGGATATTTACCAGTATATGGCTGTTGCCCTGGGCGACGTACACCGACAAATTGTACTAATTGCGTCAGTGCATCGGCATCGCGCCACAAATGTAAATCATTTGCACTATCGCCACCAATAATAAAGTAAAAATCGGATGCGGGATATTTTTCAGTGAAATGACGCATCGTGTCAATTGTGTAATTAATGCCACCACGATTGATTTCATAAGGCTGAATTTTAAATAACGAATTATTCGCAATCGCTAAATCGAGCATCGCTAATCGATGTTGCGATTGGATGGTTTTTTTACCGGGCTTATGTGGCGGTTTGGCTGTTGGCATAAACCAAATTTCATCTAGCTCCAATTGGTTCCCCACTTGTTCAGCCATCAATAAATGTCCTAAGTGAGGTGGATTAAAGGTCCCCCCTAGAATCCCGATGCGGCGTCTTTCTTGATCATTCATTTCACTCGCCAATTGATCAAGTGTCAAATTTGCTATTAATTCATCGAGATTTATTTGGATATCAACCGCTGAAAAGCTCATTATTTTTTCTCTCCTTACGTATTAAAGTTGTGCTGTAATTTTTTGATTTTTTTCCTTTGACGATGGACGATATAATATCGCTGTACTACCAATTGTTTGCACAATCTGAGCATTTAATTGAGAAGCGATATCTTCGGCTACTTCTTGAATGGATTCATCTGAATTTTGTAAAATATTAAATTTAATCAATTCTCTTTTCTCAAGTGCTGAATCTATTTGCTCAATAAACGCTTCTGTTAATCCTTGTTTGCCAATTTGTAAAATAGGCTTTTCCTTATGTGACAATTTTCTTAATGTTTTTAATTGTGTTTTTGATAATTCTATCATTCTAACTCCTAAATCATTTGTTGACGTATTGAATAATGGACAGTTTTGGGTAGATGAAGTCGTAATTTGACTGGTTTATTTACGGTCACCCAACCTAAACTCGATATAACTAAGTCTTGATCAGCATTTAATTGAATATCAATACTGGTCAATTCAGGATAATCAGCCATTTCCTGTTCCGTAGGTGGACTTAGCAAGTCTCCTAAGTGTTCTTGGTAGAGGCTCTCTGCATTTTCCATTTTAGTACGATGAAGATATAAATCATTATTCACATAAAATGTGAAAGCTGTTTTGTCTCCCTCGATGAAATCAATCCAAGCCATCCCTGCGAAAAAGATTGATTGATGCGGATTTAATTGGAATGTTCTTGGCTTAATCGGTTTCGTCGGTAATAATTTCTGCATACTCTCACGCGAAACTAAATGCGCTGCTTGACTTTGGCGAATGATACCCGGTGTATCAATAATGGAATGATCATCTGTTAATGGTATTTCTATCAAATCTAAGGTTGTTCCAGGGAAATTTGATGTCGTAATAATATTCGCTTCGCCGCCATAATATTGAATCAATTGGTTGATTAATGTCGATTTTCCAACATTGGTTACACCAACAATGTAGACATTGTGACGTTGAATGGCTTTTTCAATCACTGAAATTAATGATGCCAATGTGGATTGTTTCGTTGCAGATAATAAGAGCACATCTTCTGGATACAATCCCATATTATTAAGTTGTGTTTTTAACCAGTGACGAATTCGATTTTCCTTGACTGATTTCGGTAAAAGATCTAATTTATTCCCCACTACAATATAAGGTTGGCCTTGAATAAATCGTTCAATTCCTGAAATAATGGTGCCTTCAATATCGAATAAATCAATCACATGGACAACAAAGGCATCATCTTCTGCAATTTGATTGAGTCGGTCTAAAAACACATCTTCAGAAATATCTAAATCTTGTAATTCATTGTAATGACGTAGACGGAAACATCTTTGACAATAAAATTCGCCTTTTGCTTTCCCTTTTTCAAAGGCAGTAGCTGGCAAATAGCCTTTTGCTTCAGGATTATCTACCTGTATTTCTGCGCCACAGCCAATGCATTGATAATGTTCTTCAGTCAAGACGACTCCCCCAGTCTTCATTCCGATCAATTCCTACAAGTTTCATAATTCCTTTTTCTAATGTTCGATTTAACCAAGTATAAATATTATCATGAGGTACCATGGGTTTGACTAAAATACTTTTTAACCCTCTGCGATTCGCTCCTAATACATCGGTGATCAATTGATCCCCAATAACGACAATATCTTCTTCAGCGACATTTAAATCTTTGATTGCATATCTGAAGTATTTGCCTCGTGGTTTTAGTGCGGATGCTGTAAAGTCAAGTTGCAAGGGCTCCGCTACCTTAGCAACGCGATCATAATTATTATTTGATAAAAGATAAATACCTAATCCATTGGCGCGCATTGCTGTGATCCATTTTTCCATATCTTCTGAGTGATCAGCTTCATTCCAAGGTAGTAGCGTATTATCTAAATCGACAATGACTGCTTTGATACCTTGTTGGATTAGTTGAGCAGGTGTAATGTCATATATCGATTCTACTTTCCATGTTGGTGTGAAATATTTCTTCATAGTTACTCCTAAAAAATTGAATTTATAATTTATTATAGCATACTCCCTATGCTATCTCATTGTTTTCATCATTGATAAGGTTTCCTTTTCGTTCTAAAAGAATTCATGATAAACTATGTTCTTTCAGTGAAAAAGTAAAATTATTGATGAATGCGTTCTGAGATTCATATATAATTAAAGTGAATGCGTTTTATATGATTTAAGATATATCCAAAAATTTAACATTAGCGCAGAAAGGAGTTCTAGTATGAACATAGGTTTTTTTACAGATACATACTTTCCACAAATCAGTGGAGTTTCAACTTCAATCCGCACGCTAAGAGATGAATTAGTAAAAAAAGGGCACCGTGTCATCATCTTTACTACGACTGATCCAGAAGCCAACACGAAAGAGAAAGATGTGATTCGATTACCGAGTGTTCCTTTTGTCAGTTTTGAAGATCGTCGAATCGCTTATAGTGGTTTTGATCGTGCATTAAAAATCGCAAAAAAATATCATCTAGATATTGTGCACACACACACTGAATTTAGTCTCGGTCTTGCCGGACAATATGTTGCGACAAGGCTCCATATTCCTATTATTCATACTTATCACACAATGTATGAAAAGTACACCCATTATATTTTAGACGGTGAATTAGTAAAACCAGAACATGTTCGAACAATGTCGCGTGTCTTTTGCCAGCAAGTCCACGGAATTATCTCTCCTAGCCAAATGACTTATGATACATTAAGAGACTATGGGATTAAGACTAAAATGCGTGTCATTCCGACTGGAGTAAATATACCACCCTATTCACACTCTCAAAGAAAACTAGACCGTGAGCAATATGGTTTTGATGATTCCGATCTTCTTTTATTATCCTTATCACGTGTTTCTAAAGAGAAAAATATTGATCAGTTAATCAAACATTTTCCAGAAATTCACCAGCAATACCCAAATGCCCATTTAATGATTGTCGGCGATGGCCCGGCACGAGATTCACTTGAGAAACTCGCTCATCAGACTCGATTAGATGATCATATTCATTTCTATGGTGAAGTTGACCATGATCAAGTGAGTCGGTTTTATCAAATGGCCGATTTATATGTCAATGCGAGTGATTCTGAATCGCAAGGTTTGACCTATCTTGAAGCAATGGTCAATCGATTACCGATATGTGCTCTTCACAACGATTATTTAGCTGGCATTTTATCATTGTCTAGTGAGCTCGGCATTTTATTCAAGCAACCAAGCGAATATGCAACAGCAGTTATTAGCTTTTTCGATCGCCGTAAACAAAATGAACGACATGAAATAACTGAGGATGCATTGGCGTGCATCTCATCAGAACATTTTGCAGATAATGTATTAGCATTTTATGAAATCATCAAATCAGATAGAAAAACACATAAAATGCCCCTCATCAATCGAATTCAAGCTGGTTTTAAAGGCTTTATTCGAGATATTGTAATCGGACATGATTCATAATATTTGATTTTTTACATCAGATAGCTTGCAATTTAGCTCGTATTTGTTACCATAATTCTATTCAAGAATTTGTTTGCTAAGTATTAGCGAAGAGAAAGGACTTTCTATGAAATCTGTATTATCAGGAATTATTCAACGACTTGAAGTCATGACGAAGGCTTCTGAACCAGAAGTTCGTCGCTTTGAGTTAGACGGTGTAGAAAAATGTCAAGTATCTTACTTCCCAGAAGAGGAAGCTTTTGAATTAAAAGATTCTGAACGCAACACAACTTATCGTTTCGATGATATCGACTTAGTTGCGATAGAAATCTATGAATTATTAGGTTAAGAAACTTACAAGAATTCCCTTGTAAATAGAAAAAAGTGTTGGTTTTAGCCAACACTTTTTTTATTTCTCTAATGATATATTTAATCTTCAATACCAGTAATCTCCCGGTAAAGCTGAATATATTCTGCTGCAGGATCTTTCCAAGTGAAATCTGTCGTCATGGCTTGCTCAACCATGCCATACCACGCTGTCTTATCATTGTAATATACATGCATCGCATGATATATAGCTGGTAACATATCATCACGGTCGAAGCGACTAAAGGTAAATCCTGTTCCTTCACCTGTATATTGATTATATGGCTGAACAGTGTCCTTAAGACCACCTGTTTCATGCACAATAGGTAAAGTACCATAACGCATCGAAATCATCTGAGATAAGCCACATGGCTCAAATGCACTAGGCATTAAGAATGCGTCACTGGCTGCATAAATTCGTTGAGCTAAGCCAATGTCAAATTGGATTAATGCACGCATCTTATCTGGATAACGATCTTGGAAATAACGGAATGAATGCTCGAATTGTGGCTCACCCGTTCCAAGTACAACTACTTGAACTTCTGCTTGCAATAATTCTTCTAAAGCTGCTTCAACTAATTGGAAGCCTTTTTGATCCGTTAATCGACTAACCACACCAATCATAAAGGCATCTTTATTAATTGGTAAGCCTAATTCTTCTTGTAAAGCTTCTTTATTTTTGAATTTATTCGAAAGATCCTCGGCATTATAGTGATAAGGCAAATGTGGATCTGTCTCAGGGTCATTGATGTCATAATCAATACCATTGATGATGCCTCGAACTTTCCAACCATTTTGGCGAATCACACCATCCAGACCTTCACCAAATTCCGGTGTCATAATCTCTTCCGCATAAGTAGGACTAACCGTTGTCACTCTATCTGAAAAATTAATTCCACCTTTCAAATAATTAACATTCCCATTATCTTTCACGCCATCTTCAGTGAAAGTATTAAATCCAGTGCCAAATACATTTTGTAAAATATTTGGCGGATAGATTCCTTGGAAACGGATATTATGAATCGAAAGGACTTTACGAATATTTTTTAATGGTTCTTTCCAATGATATCTGTCGACCAACATGACAGGTATCATAGCAGTCTGCCAGTCATTCGTATGGATTACATCTGGAATCCATTCAACAACTTCTAACATTTCGATAATTGCTAATGAAAAATAAGCGAAACGCTCGCCATCATCCCATTGGCCATATAATGCTGGACGATCGAAATAAGCGAGATTATCAATGAAGTAATAAATGACTCCATCCATCTCTAATTGTTTAATGCCACAATAAACATTTTTATCTCCTAATTGAAAACGAAAATGTCTAACATCTTCAATTTGTTCCGCATATTCCTGTGGGATTGAAGAATAATATGGCAAAGCAACACGAATATCGATGGCAGGATCTTTGGCAATTTCTTTCGGAAGAGCATACGCAACATCGCCTAAGCCGCCCGTTTTAAAAAACGGAGCAGCTTCGGCAGCTGTATATAATACTTTCATTACTGTCACCTATGCTTTGATATGGCTGCCTTTAGGCACCACAAGAATATCATCCGGAGAACCGACTACTTGTGCTCCCGGTTCGATAATTGAGTCTTTATCAATAATAGCATATTTAATTGTCGCACCTTCGCCAACTTTAACTCCTTGAAGAAGGATACTATCCTCAACTTCTGCACCCTCAGCGATATCCACACGTCTATTGACGAGTGAGTGTTCTACACGTCCATAAATGCTTACGTCAGAACCGATAATTGATTGAACAACCTTAGATTCAGGCGCATAATAAGTTGGTGAGCCATTTTTAGCTTTCGTTAAAATTGGAATGCTTGTTTGTAATAATGATGCAAACTTTTTACGATCCAACATTTCGATATTTGCTTTGTAATAGCTCTCAATTGAATTAATTTTAGCTGCATAACCTGTGTATTCATAAGCATTAATGGTATATTCTGTTAAAAATTGTTCCAATAATGCATCTAAATCAAGGTAAATGCCTTCTTCATTCGCTTGATCCATCATCTCAATGAGCTTGTCAACGCTTAATACATACATATTCAAGCTCACATTAATGCGGTCAGCTGTTGCTAATTCGTCAGATCCCATTGCTCGCACATTGTTTTCATCAGACATATCAAGGAAAATACGGTAATTTTCCACAACTTTGTCTAAGTCTTCAGTCATCGGTGTATAAATAACGGTCACGTCTTTGCCTGATGCTTTATGTTGAGCTGTCACAGCTTGAATATCGACATTGGCAATAATACTACTCCCAGATACAAACACATAATCTGCATTTGAACGCTCTAAGAATAAACGATGATTGAAGTAGAAATCTTCATGATCGTCTTCTGAATAGTTTTGTTTTTTCCAGTTTTGTTGTGAGAAAGTAAATACCCCACCATGAATTTTATTATTTAAATCCCAAGATTCACCAGAACGGATGTGGTCATAAATCGAACGACCAGAGTCTCCAATGAATAAGGCTAATGAAGCAATATCTGCATAAGCGATATCGGATAAAACAAAATCGATTAAGCGGTAACGACTAGCAAATGGTAAGGCAGCGATTGGACGAGCACTTGTTAAAGGTTCTGTTACCGTATTATCTTCTGTTAAATTGACAATTGCACATAATTTATTCTTCACCATCGTTTTTCGGACCTCCTATAATCTCGTTAAATCCAACTACTGCAATTTGATCGCGTGTTCCTTGAACTTTAGCTCCATCTGCCACAACGGCACCTTCACCAAGAATAGCATATTCAACCACACAATTTTCACCAATCGTAGTGTCACCCATCACAATTGAATTTGATACTTCACTGCCTTGTCCAACACGAACATCACGAGATAAAATAGAATCAACGATCTTACCAGCAATGAAACAGCCGTCATTCGTCAATGAATGACTAATTTCTGCATTTTCAGTAATAAATTGTGGCGGTGTCACAACATTGTTTGTGTAAACTCTCCAATCATTACTTGAAAGGTTTAATGGATGTTCTTGATCAAGGATTTCCATATTTGCTTCCCATAATGATTCAATCGTTCCAACATCTTTCCAATAACCATCGAATGCATAAGCAAAACAATTTTCAGCATTTTCCAAATATGTTGGAATGACATCGTGACCAAAGTCTTCTAATTGACGATCTTTCGCTTGGTCTTCAACTAGATAACGACGTAATGTTGGCCAATTAAAGATATAAATCCCCATTGAAGCGAGATTACTCTTTGGTTCTTCTGGTTTTTCTTCAAATTCAATAATGCGATTTCCTTGATCCGTATTCATAATTCCAAAACGAGAAGCTTCTTCCATTGGAACTGGAATAACCCCAACTGTTAGGCTTGCATCATTTTCGATATGGAAATCTAACATTTTACTATAGTCCATTTTATAAATATGGTCACCAGAAAGCACTAACACATATTCTGGATCTAATGAATCAATATAACCGATATTTTGATAAATCGCATTGGCAGTCCCTTTAAACCATTTTTCCCCATCAGAGCTAGAATATGGTTGTAAAATCGTTGCTCCACCATGGCGTGAATTTAATCCCCAAGGTTCTCCATTACCAACATGTTCATTCAAAGTAAGGGGTTGGTATTGTGTTACCACACCAACATTGCGAATTCCAGAGTTCGCTGCATTACTCAACGCATAATCAATAATACGATACTTTCCTCCAAAAGGTACGGCAGGTTTAGCAGTTTCGCGAGTTAGTTTTCCTAAGCGAGTTCCTTGTCCTCCTGCTAGGATCATAGCAATCATTTCATTTTTCATAATGATTATGAATAT